>JACZUZ010000366.1 GCA_022572905.1 Candidatus Zixiibacteriota bacterium
GATAGAAATGCCGTTCACACATCATGCGCTAATGAGGCAATCTATATCGGCGAATCGACGCCATCCAAATCATACCTCGATATCGAAAAGATAATAACGGTAGCGAAGGAATGTGACGCTGAGGCGATTCATCCCGGCTACGGATTTCTCTCGGAGAATTCGGACTTTGCGCGGGCGTGCGAAAAGGCGGGCATAGTTTTCATCGGCCCGTCGGGCGACACGATTGAGTTGATGGGTGACAAAATCAGGTCACGCGAGGCGATGATAAAAGCGAATGTTCCCGTCATCCCGGGCGCCCATATAGGCTCCAATCCTGGCGAAAGCGACGCTGAAGGATTTAGAAAAGCCGCTGAAGGGATTGGTTATCCGGTACTTGTAAAAGCGTCCGCTGGAGGAGGGGGCAAAGGTATGCGCCGCGTTGATAATCCCGAGAGTCTGGCGGAATTCATAGAAGCGGCGTCACGAGAGGCGACCAAAGCGTTTGGCGATGGAACAGTTTATCTCGAAAAATTTCTGGTCAGACCGCGTCATATCGAGTTTCAAATTTTGGGAGACAGGAAGGGGAATATCATTCACTTGTTCGAGCGCGAATGTTCGATTCAACGCCGTCATCAAAAAATTATTGAAGAGACACCATCACCAGCGATTACATCCGAATTACGCGAGAAAATGGGCGCCGTTGCCGTAAAAGTAGCGAGCGCTGCGAATTATTATTCAACCGGCACGGTGGAGTTCCTCCTCAATCAGAGTGGAGAGTTCTACTTTCTGGAAATGAACACGCGCTTACAGGTCGAGCATCCAATAACAGAAATGATTACGGGTCTTGATCTGGTGGCTGAGCAGATTCGAATCGCGTCAGGAGAGGAAATTTCAAGCGACGCTCGCAATGCGAAACAAGTTGGCCATGCTATTGAATGCCGAATCTATGCCGAAGATGCGGAGAATAACTTTTTTCCAGCGACAGGCGAGGTTTTGTTGTACGAAGAGCCATCAGGCGCCGGTGTGCGAGTTGATAGCGGCATTAAGCGAGGTAGCGAAATCGGCATTGAATATGATCCGATACTTTCAAAGGTTATAGCGCACGGAGACGACAGAGAAACAGCGCGCCTGAAAATGATCGATGCACTTGAACGCTATACAATTCTGGGTGTTAAAACGCCGATTCATTATTTAATTGAAATTCTCAAAAGCGAAGAATTCAAATCTGGTCAGACGCATACGAGCATGATTGACGAAAGTCCTGCGCCAGTCGGCTGTAACTCAAGAGAAATGGCGCTAGCGGTTGTGGCGGCGTCTGTCGCCATTGAAGCGGGGATGGGAAGACTTACGGGCGACTTCGATGAGGATGAACTTGAAACCCCGTGGGATATTTTGCGCGACTGGCGCATGGGAGCGGCCGTCTGATAAGGCTGAGAAATGTCAACACATATATTCAATTCAAAGGGCGCTGACTATGAGTCGATCGTGTCTCGAACGGGGAACGAGTATTCTATTTTGATTGGGGAAGAGGAATTCCGGGCGAAGGCGGTTGACTCTACCACAGTCGAAATAACAATAACTGACAAAACATACCAGGCGAAGGTTGCCGTCGCAGGCGATCATGTCTTTGTATTAATAAACGGCAGGCAAATCGAGTTACGGCTGCAGGGCGATGATAATAATTCATGGACTGGTTACAGCGCAGATGAGTCGCCTGACAAAATTATTTCACCAATGCCGGGGAAGATTGTCAAACTATTCGTGAAAGTCGGTGATTACGTAAAAGAAAAACAGCCGCTGGTTATTGTTGAATCGATGAAAATGGAAAACCAGATCGTCGCGCAGTGTTCGGGGAAAGTAAAGTCCGTCAATTTCAAAGAGGGCGCTCAGGTAGATAGCGAAAGACCGATTATCGAATTGGAAATATGAAATCGAATCAAATCGTCCCCAAACAAAAAAAGCCGTCCCGCCTTTTTCAGGCAGGACGGCTTTCTTGCTATGTGATAAAGCTATGGAAAGAATCGAATTACATAATTCTAAAGCCGACGATAATCGGGAAAAGGCCGGTCGATTGGATGGGTGTATTTAGTATCGTATACTTGCCCTCGACAAAAAATGCAAAAGACGGGCCGATCTTGACATCCATACCGACGCCGAGATTAAAATAAATATCAGAATCACTGATTCTTGGGTCCACTGGCAGCGATGCGGCAAGCGTGGTGGTAGCGTCGTTCTTATAGGAGAAAGTTCCGGCTCCAATCAGGAAGAAAGGTTTGGCGGGTGAGGCTGGCGGCGCAAACGACCACTTGGCGTCAACTCCAAAATAAAGAATCTTGGCGTTCGGATCGGTGGTCTGGAGTTTGCTGGCGTCGGACTGGGAAAACTTGTGATAGTGAAATTTACCCATCAACTCAATGCCGACATTAAGGGGTAGTCCAACTGCCGCCATAAGCGTGTAGCTCGGATTAAAATCGTCCTTGAAGCTGTTCGGATTGGAAATAAACGGAATTCCGCCTCCGAGATAGATTTTCGGTTTCAGGCTGGGAGCCGAAGGTCCCTGAGCGTTTACCGTCTGGGTGGCCAGAAGGAGCCCGGCGCAAACGGCCAATGTCGCCAATCTTTGTGTTACCAATGTTTTTGTCATGGGAATAATTCCTCCTTTAGAGTTCCTGGTACTCCTTCATTTCATCGGCCGGATGTGTTCAATTCTTGAGCGCCTCGCAAACAATTTCTCATCCGGGGATGAATAGGAACCAGCCTGGCTCGGGCGACACAAGTTTAAAATCCTTGAATCAATAGCAGGATCGGGCCGCCAGAAGACGAGAATCGCCCTCATAGCCACTTGATTTCCCGACTAGGCTTGAGTATCATACTTGAGCCATCGCTCTGCCGGACAAGAGTTTAATGCCTCCCGGTGGCGCCAGAACGGGAATGAATAATCCGGTGGCGAAACCCCAATTATAAAGTCCCTGAGGAGAAGGAAATATGCCAT
>JACZUZ010000016.1 GCA_022572905.1 Candidatus Zixiibacteriota bacterium
ACTGTTACTACAACCGGTGGAATCGACAGCATTGCCAAAGTCGATTTTATATCGATTTCAGACAATACCTTAGCATTGTTCAGGGCGCTCAGTCCGACCTCTTCCTGCATCTCATCTTTTCAGCAATTTCTGGTTCAATTCGAGGATACGTCTATTGGTGAGATTACTAGCAGAAAATGGCGTATAAACTTAGACGATTCGGTATTTTCAACGTCTCCCTCCCCGATTTACCACTTCGAAAACGCGGGCTCATACGATATTACACTTATAGTGGATGGCGTCTGCGGCATAGATTCGATAACCAAGACTGATTTCATCGTCCTTTCAGAGCCTATTACTTCGGGAGGATTTACGATTTCGCCAGTGACTGGCACAGTAGACTCCGTGTTTACGTTCACGAATACGTCTCCAATCGCTGTCGACAGCCTCACCTGGGATTTTGGCGACGGTACGCCTCCTCTGTTCGACAGTAGTGTGGTTACGCATTCATATTCGAGCGTCGGAACTTACATCGTATCTCTTACTCTTGTCAACAATTGCGACTCTTTGCAAATAATTGATTCTGTTGTAGTGAGCGCTCCTTAGAGTTTGAAAAATAAGCAAGTACAAGAATACCTGATCCGGATTAGAACCGAATCAGGCTTTTTTATTATTTAGAGCTACGGAAAAAGAACAGCCGCTGAATTTCTCAGCCACCCTGATTGAATCTTGCCGTCATGGCCGGAACAATTTCCATGGCGTTCCCGACTATGCCGTATGACGCCACATTGAAAATCGGGGCGTCCTTATCTTTATTTATTGAAACTATTACTTTCGAGGACTGCATCCCGATCAGATGTTGAATAGCGCCGGAAATGCCAACCGTTATATATAGTTTCGGGCTGACTGTTTTTCCGGTCTGACCGACCTGGTGTTTATATTCAATCCATCCGGCGTCGACAACGGCCCGCGACGCTCCCAACGCGGCTCCCAGCGAATCACAAAGTTTTTGAACCATAGGGATATTGTCCGGCCCTTGAATTCCGCGACCGAATGAAACCACAATATCCGCTTCGTCGAGCTTAACGGCCTGGCTTTCTTCTGAGACCGAATCCACAGTTTTCGTCTTGGATTCCAGCGACTCGGGGGAAAGCGATTCGGCTTTGACCTCTCCCCCGCCTTCCGGCGCCGGAGAAAAAGCTTTGGGGCGAGTTGTAACTATAAATGGGGCGCTAACGCCGTTTGGAGAGACCTCCAACACCGCTTTCCCACCGTAACTCGGCCTGATCGCCACCGGTGTTTCGCCGTCGAGGCGCAACCCGGTTACATCGGATGCCATTCCAGCGCCCAGACGGGCCGCCAAGGCAGAGAGCGCCGCCCGTGTTCTGAGTGACGCTCCGGCGATTACAATTTGCGGCTTGACCTTGTCGCAAACTTCCGCCAACGCCGCGCTCCAGACATTTTGATCGAAGTTCTTGAGGGATTCATGAGAGACAGCGATTACTACACCGCCGCCACATGAGGCCATCTTTTCCGCTGCGCTATTTGAATCATCGCTCAAAATAACGCACTGAATTTCGCCCCCGAGGCTCTGGGCGGCTCCGAGAGCCTCAACACTAACCGAAGTGAGAGCGCCATTTGACACTTCACCAACAACCAATGTTTTCAAAATCGTATTCCTGACAATGTTTTCTGTTTGGATTTTTAGATGGGATTTGGGTTTTTAGATTCTAGTTAATGGCGATAGTTTTCGATTCCGGCGCAATCTACGGCTATTAACGGGTTGTCTTAAGCGCCGCCGCCTGCGCGGATTCCATTATGACTCGCACTGGCGCCGAACGTTTCTTGGCCAGCGCTTCGCATGCGTCATATTCGGGATGAAATTTTACAGTTCCGTTATGTGTCAGTCTTTTTACGCTGACTTTTCCATACTCAGTTTCGACAATTATTGTTTCTCTATGAGACTTGATTCGATCAACTTGCGAAACTCGCACACCAGCGGTTGTAGTTTCGGCTAACAACAGGGAAGCCAGGGTTTGTGTTTTGTCTGTCCGACAAAGCGTTGTTAAATTCCAGCCCGGTCTTCCCTTCTTCATCATGGTCGATGTCACGAAAGTCTCGAGACAACCGGCGTCATACAATTTTTCGAAGAGGCCACCGAAAATCTGCGGATTCATGTCATCAATTGTTGTTTCCAGCACAGAAATGACATCTCTTGATTCAGTCGCTGGTTCACAGTTGAGGACCATCGCGCGCAAAATGTTCGCGCGGTCGCTGAACTCTTTTGATCCGGCTCCATAGCCAATGGATATGAGCTCGCCGGAGGAAGACGCGATTTTCCCACATGAGTCGGAAGGGACAAGCGTTGTTAGAATCGCCGCGCCGGTTGGAGTTGTTCGCTCGCCCTCCACTGCGCTCAGATCAATCGCGTATCCTTTGAGTATTTCTGCTGTAGCGGGCGCCGGGACCGGAACAACACCGTGGTCAATCTTTACGATTCCCGAACCGGTTACAACGGCCGTTGAGGTGAATCTCTCAATTTCGAGTTTCTCCACGGCGAGAAACGCTCCAACAATATCCGCTAATGTATCCGGCGAACCCAATTCGTGAAAGTGAACTTCCTGGGGGGTTGAATCATGAACTTTCGCTTCCGCCTCAGCGATTTTCAAGAACGCTGAACGTGAGCGTGATTTGACTTGATCGGGCAAATTTGAATTATCAATAATTCTCTCTGCGTCAACCAAACATTTCACGCGCACGTTCGAATTAAAATTAACATTGACGCCGGTGGCGGAGATTCCGTGGCGAGAAGACCGCGAAATTTCAATTTTCAAGTCAAGTACTCCGAGTTTCCCAAGCTCAGTGTTCAGATACTCCAAAGGACAACCCAAGTCCACGAGGGCTCCCAGAAACATATCTCCTGAAATTCCGGCTGAAAGATCGAGATGAAGTAACTTCATTTCTTACTCATTGTCATTATTGTAATCGCGTTTTCAACTCCAAATTTCGACTATTAATTTAGACCTGGTCTTCATTTACGCTCGTCAGTTCAATTTCGGGCTCCTCTTTTGAACCCGTTGAGTCCGGCGCCTGCGCTTGTTTCAGAGACAGCCGCGCCATTCTCACGGCGGCCGAACCGGCGCCGAAACCATTGTCTATGTTCACCACTGTCACACCGGAAGCGCAAGAGTTGAGCATCCCCAAAAGCGCAGTCACCCCACCAAAAGCGACGCCATAACCTGCCGAGGTGGGTACGCCTATAACAGGCTTGTCGACCAAACCGCCAACTACGGAAACGAGGGCTCCTTCCATCCCGGCCACAACAATGATTACATCAGATTTTTCCAGGGCGGGCTGGGCGGATTTTAGTCTGTGAATTCCGGCCACGCCGATGTCATAGATTCTTTCAACAGCAGCGCCAAGTGCCCAGGAAGTCAAAGCCGCCTCTTCGGCCACAGCCATATCGGCAACGCCGGCAGTCAGCACGGCGATTTGGCCGGAATCGGAGAGAAGAGGTGATTTATCAGAATTTTGGAAAAGAATTGCCATTCGAGCCTGACCATACTCAACTACTTCCGGGATCGCGTTCTTCAGAGTTTCAATTTGAAGTTTTTCAATACGAGTCAAAATCGCGTCTGTGCCAGAAAAGTGAATTCGCCTGGCTATTTCAACCAGCTGGTCGGGCGATTTTCCTGGGCAGAAAACAGCCTCCGGTTGTCCCGTTCGGATCTGCCTGTGCGTATCCAGTTTGGCGAAGCTGAGATCATCAGTGGGGAAGTTTTTCAGCTTTCCGAGGGCCTGATCGACGTCCAGAGTTCCCAGTCGAATTTGTTCAATTATTGAACGAAGGATGTCTTGATTCATGCTAAATTTACTTCCTGTCCATATTCGAAATAGTGTGATTCCCTTTGTGCCGGAAGGCGCCGCAGACTATGAAGAATCGCCTTCCAGCGCCGACAATATAGAGGAGCGCAAAGCTTTAGGCAAAGGATGGTTCATACTGATCTGGGAACGTCCGCACTGTATGACGAAACGGAGTTTTTCAATAATGCGCTACATTATAATAAAATTTGAGAACAATATTCCTAGGAGCGTTAGCTCATAAATCTATGAGAGGCCAATCATGCCGGAAATAGTCGTAAAATTTGAAGATAAGATTGTGGAAAGAGTTGTCGTTGAGAAACGACGAGTCTCTATCGGGCGTACGAACGAGAATGACATTGTACTGGAAAATCGGGGCGTTTCTCGGAAACACGCTACAATCGAGTTTAATGACGACGGCCCGGTGCTAATTGACAATGAGTCTCTGAACGGCACATTCCTTAATAATCGCAAAGTCAGCGAAGAGTCTCTTCGAAACCATGATGTAATCACGATTGGGAAATACAATCTGATATTCAACGATCGCACAGAAGAGCAATCTGGGGATGAGGATGTATACGACGGCACTATGATACTCAATACCAAGCGTCAGCAAGAGCGACTTCAGTCGGATAGCCGCGATCGCGAGACCGTTCGCCGCTCAGGGGGAGCGGTCCTGGTTGGAGAGGCCAACTCGGATTTCAAGGAGTTTGCAATTGAGCGAGAGGTTACCACCATTGGCAAAGCCAAGTTTGTCCATATTAGAGCCAAAGGCATGTTCATATCCGGCATCCAGGCCAAGATCGTTCGCGAGGGAGCGGTTTTCTCGCTTGTTAACATAGGTCGCCGCGGCAAAACCAAATTAAACGGTGAACCCACTACCAACGCTCTTCTGCGAAACGGTGACATTATCCAGGTTGGCAAATCAACCTTCCGATTCGTGGAAGGTTCGAGGTAATGGCGCTCATAGGACTTCTTAGTGACGTCCACGCCAATCTGGAGGCGCTGAAGGCGGTCTTTTCGGATATGGAGAAACAGAAAATTGACGTCTCTCATTTTCTGGGGGACGCAGTTGGCTATGGATGCGACCCAAACGCATGTGTCGGGCTTATTGATAAAAACTGCGATATCAAGATAATCGGCAACCACGACTTCGGAGCGCTGGGCATCGAGTCAGCGGAAAGCTTCAACGAACTGGCCAGGACTTCACTTGAGTGGACAACATCAGAAATAACCAAACGCTCTCTTGCCACACTGGCTGAATTCAAATTGGAAGCGAAGATTGATAATATTCATCTGGTTCACGCTTCGCCGAAGAATCCTGAAAGTTGGGAATATATCCTGGGAGTGGAACAGGCCAAGGAGCAATTCGAGGGAGGAGGCTCCTGGGTGACATTTCTGGGACATACTCACATCCCAGCATTCTTCAGCGTAGACAAGAGCGGCACAGTAAGCCAAAAGACGCTCATGGAAGCAGAGCTGGATGAAGACAAACGATACATTATTAATGTTGGTTCAGTAGGTCAACCGCGTGATAGGGACCCGCGTTGTTGTTATCTTACTTTTGACACTGAATCCAGGTATTTGAGATTCCATCGAATCGACTATGATATTTCGGCGGCGCAACGAAGGATGGAGGCTTTGGGTTTTCCCAAAATGTTATCGGAGAGACTGGCGCTGGGCCGCTAAAAAACGACTCCGGATGCGAGCGCCAAGGAGACTGTTAAACACAGTTCAACAGGAAAGTTCAAAAAGAAATATTGTCAAAGAAGACTGATAGAGATGTCCAAGAAATTCACACCAATCGTATTTTTCCTTTTGATCACAATGCTTGTGATCACTCTTAAGCTGAATCATTTTGAAGTGATTGAGAAATTGGAGTTAAAACTTCAGGACGCTCTTCATAATCTCCAACCCGAGCCTTCCAAATCCAGAAACATTTATGTTGTTCGAATTGATTCGCGCGCCGAACGTGAATTCGGAAAATGGCCGTGGAAGCGCGAGTTGATCGCCGATTTGATTGCGGCGGTGGGCGCGACAGAGCCACGGACTGTTCTGGTGGACCTTGATCTGCGAAGGGTCGATTCATCCGCCAGTAACGGAGACGAAATCATTGCAGAACAGTTAAGATGGATGCAGAATGTGACGTTGTCTTATGATATTGTAAGAGGCGATGTTCCGTCGGATACTCTCACAAATCCGAAATATCTCTTCAGAAACGCGATTGAAACCGACGACGATCTGGGAATACTCGAAATATATGAAGCTATTCCAGCCTCGGAAGTAGCGCTTCCTGCGGCTCCAATCGCTGACGCGGCGAAATGGCTTGGATTTCGATACGTTACAGTTGATCCTGATTCTATTTTGAGATGGGAGCCTCTGGTGGCCCATTTTGAGGGATACTATTATCCCAACGCGGTAGTGGCCGCGGCAAGTCATTACATCGGTGGGAAACCCAGTGATCTCGTCGTACGAGGAGGGGTCGGGATAAGGACTATGGATCGTGTTGTTCCCACCAATAAAGAAGGAGCGATGCTGGTTAATTTTTCTCCTCCGGGAACAAGATTCAATACCTTTTCTGCGGTGGATGTTTTTCGTGAAAGAGTTGGGGCCAGCGTATTCGAGGACAAGCTAGTAATAATTTCCCTTGATCTGGAAGGCCACGATCAGAATTTCAAATCGGCCATATCGGAAAACTATCCGCACTGGGAAAGAACCGCGACAGCGATTGATAATATTATCGAGCGCCGCTACCTGAATCGAATGGACACTCAGGTAGGGTTATATGTTCTTCTTCTCACCGCAGTTGGGTTGATTTGCGCGGTCGGGCTTCCCCTAATTGCGTCATTGTATAGGTATGTCGTCATTATAACCGCGCTTTTCGTTTGGGCCAGCGCTTACTATTTCTTCTTTAGCTCATTTAATCTGGTCGTAAGTCCTTTATTCGTAGCGCTCGAACTGGGGCTGTTTCTTCTGGTTAGTCCATTGTTGGAAATGCGTCTGGGAGGATTCAGACTGCTGTCGAAAAAGGATGAGGAAGAATCGACCGAGATGGAAATCGCCAAGGCAATTCGCTCTACCCAAGGCTTGACTTCGCAAGCGAAAATCAAAGCGGAGGCTTTTGATCGCTTTGAGGCGCAGGATGTTGAATCTCTGAATCAAACGTTGATTCTTGCAGAGAAGTCGGAGACGAAAACCGAAGCGGTCGAATTTGATAAGACAATGGTTGCAACAGCTGAGCCAAATAAGACCATCGCGCTGGAACCAAACTCTGTGAATCCGGACAAACCTATCCGGAGCGATTCCGAGGAAACGCCAATCGAAGAGTCCGCGTCAGTAGATGTCAGCGTACCCTCTGACTCCCTCCCTGTTGACGAGCCGGTAGCGCTTGCAGATGTCATGCCCAATAAAGGAAGATTTACGCCCTCGGAGGAAAACATCCCAGAACCTGCTGAACGGATAGACGTTCCCGAAGAATCGCCTGTCAGCGCTTCCGCTGATAGCGACGTTCCGGCAAACGAGACACCGACTCCGCAGATCGCCGATGAACTGGCGTTGGCAGGCTCGGAAAGTAATGTCAAGCTTGGGCGTTATGAAATCCAGGGAATTCTGGGTAAGGGAGCGATGGGATTGGTTTACAAGGGTGTTGATCCGGCAATTAACCGACCGGTCGCGCTCAAGACAATTCGTCTTGATTTCATAAACGACCCTGAAGAAATGGAAGAGTTGCGCGAACGGCTTTTCCTCGAAGCCAGAGCTGCGGGCAAACTCTCACATCCAAACATTGTAACGATCTATGATGTCGGGTCTGAAGGATCGACGCAATATATCGCCATGGAATATCTTCAAGGCGAAACGCTCGAAGATATGATCAAACGCAAAGTTAGTTTCAATTTCAAGATTATCGCTAAAATGATTGTCCAGATATGTAATGCGTTACAATACGCGCACGATCGAGGTATCGTTCATCGAGATATCAAACCCGCCAATATCATGGTGCTTCCCGACTACACTATCAAGGTCATGGATTTTGGAATCGCTCGCGTGGAATCAAGCAGCATGACCAAAACGGGCATCGCTATGGGAACGCCAAACTATATATCTCCCGAGCAACTCCAGGGTATGGCAATTGACGGTCGCTCGGATCTTTTCAGTCTGGGTGTGGTAACTTATGAGTTGTTACTCGGACGCAGACCGTTTAAGGGTCAAAATCTTACAAATCTCATCTTTCATGTTCTCAACACCGAGCCGGCTGTTCCATCCAAAATCAATCCGCGGATACCGCCCCTGTTTGATATGATAGTAAAAAGGGCTCTCCAGAAATCTCCGTCAGACCGCTATCAAAGCGCGAATGAAATCGCTTCAGCGCTATCCGACTTCGTCGCATCCTTCGCAATGCGTTAATTCACTCCCTGACAACAGCTGATCGCGACACAGGCGAATGCTTTATCGGTATTTTTTGATTCTAGTCTTGCGTCGAGTCGGCAGATTGCGTTTTGCTATGTTAGAACGGGAAAACAGAAGTGAGACCAAGGCGGAGAAATCAAAGTAAATATTAGCTATCGGAATCTTTGTTAATAATGCCTTCGGCCAGAGATAAAGCGACACCGGAAAGCATTACCTCCACTCCCAGCTTGGTAAAGTCACTGGAAATCAGGGAACGATCGATTGAGGCGTATTGTGAACAGAACCCACCTTTTTCGATTACGAGTCCGGAAAGTCGCTCGCTCGTTTCTGAGACAAATGTCACCTCCCCCAATTCCTCCGAGATGACATATCCTGAGCAATTGTGAAGTTGCAGATGAGCCGCGCCGGTATAGACAACGATTAGCGCTCCTCTTTCTCTCCCCAGCAATTCACGCGGATAGATATTAACAGAGCAAGAGTGAACATTGTCTTCCCCCTTCAATAGAATACGGAAATAGTCCTTTTCCTCGGTCACCTTTGAGGCGGACAGAACTTTACCGATTTTCTCGATTTCTTCTTTGGTGAATTTGGGCATAATAAAGTGGCGGGCGATTAAATTATTCCGTCAGGTTATTCCAGGACACGTTTCTTCAGGATGCAATTGTCTAAGAAGCGTCTTTCTTTTCGGCGCTGTCTGAGCCGCTTTCCATGCCGCTCTTTATTTGCTCCTGTGTTTCAGTCAGGGCGGTTTTGAATTCGCGAATTCCCTTGCCCAGTCCACGGGCAAGTTCAGGAAGCCTTTTGGCTCCAAAAAGAATCAATACAGCCAGCCCGATCAGAGTTAGCTCTATTGGTCCGGGGGTTCCTATTGCAATCATAATATGTTTCTCCCTGGAGAATTTTTCTCCGTAATCTTCTTCGCGCGTTTCCGTTTTAAGAAGCAATCACTTGCGCCGCGCTACGGATTTCGCGCTGAAATTTAGTAATACCACCATCTAAAATATATGAGTGTCAAAACGACTGTCAAGATAGACACAAAATTGAACTTAAACTGCAAACCGATAGAAAAACTTATAGAATAGAAGTTGACACTAACATTTTCAAAGCCAACTTCAAACGCATGTGAGAATAGCGTTTTTGCTGCCCCGTCGGGAATATAGTAGCCAACGATATCACCGACCAGCCCGCCCAGGATGGCCGCTAGCAGCAAAGCGATGACCACTATTGTTCTCTCGCGCGCTTTCATGAGGCTGTCTTTCTTAACTTATGGTTTCCTATGTGAGCCTGAATCGATTCGAATAGCGCCAAGCCATCAGCGGAACCCAGAAGCGCTTCTGCGGCGCGCTCGGGATGAGGCATCATACCCAGGACGTTTCCTGCTCTGTTAACTATCCCGGCTATTGATCCTATCGATCCGTTGGGATTCGCGGATGGAGACAGCTCTCCGTCGCGGGTGCAGTAGCGAAAGATTACTTGCCCGCTTTTTTCAAGCGTCTGAATGTTCTGCGAGAAGTTATAATAATCTCCGTCACCGTGAGCTATCGGAAGGTTTATTATCTGATGATGTTTGTAGCGGTTTGTGAATGCGGTAGAATTGTCTTCGATGCGAAGATAAACCGAACGGCCCAAGAATCTCATTTTCTTGTTTCTTACCAACGCTCCCGGAAGCAAACCGGACTCAAGCAGTATCTGGAAACCATTGCACACGCCAAGAATCAAACCTCCTCGGTCTGAATACTCACGCACTGCTTTCATTATTGGCGAGAAATTCGCAATGGCGCCCGGACGCAAATAGTCTCCATAGCTGAATCCGCCGGGCAATATGATGCAATCGAAACTTTCCAAATCAGTTGTGACGTGCCAGATGTATTCGGCTTGCTCTCCCAAAACATCTTTGGCCACAGTATAAGCGTCATGATCGCAATTTGAACCGGGGAATGTTACAATACCGAATTTCATAATTTCTTAGCTATTTCTTCAGGATGATGTGCCGAATGATCCTACCATTTGATTTCGAATTTTTCGATTACAGGATTGGCAAGCGCCCGCTGGCAAATTTCTTCCAATTGCTTCTTGGATTCGGGCGAGTCGTCTTCCATCTCGATTTCATAAACTTTCCCGCAACGAACCGAAAGAGCTTTGGAATAACCCATCGTCCGCAGAGCTTTTTGAATTGTTTCGCCCTGAGGATCGAGAGTTCCCTCTTTCAGGTTAATGTAAACTTTCGCAATCCTGGTTTTCGTATCTGTCATTGTGTCTGTTTCAGTCATTTCGAGGTCCCATTAATCGAAATCGGAATCGTCCGGGCTCTGCGACGTTCGTCCGCGGGCTTTTTCGACACCCTTTGAGAACAATCTGATCATTTCCCTAGCCATAAAGCCCAAGATATAGAGGGCCATGATCGGGAACAAGGTTAGTTTTGCGTTTATTACAGCGCCCACAACTATGACGAGAATAATGATCGAAACAATTCGACCGGATTTGCCCTTCAACCTATCCGGCACTGTCTCGAATTCGACTTGGCTGACCATCAAGGCGGCGAATCCTATCACCATTGAGACCAGATATTCGGAATATTGCAAGTCTCCCCAAATTTCATAGCTGAATATGATGAACGTGACCATCGTCAGAGCCGCCGCCGGAGCCGGAAGTCCGACAAAGCATTTTTTCTCGTCTGATTGTGACATGAGATTATAGCGAGCTAATCTGAAGCTGGCGGCCATGATATAGACAATGCCTATTATCCAGCCCCAATTTCCCATGCCTTTTAGTTTGATAGTATGCACCAAGACGGCCGGAGCTATTCCGAAGGAAAGGAAATCCGCAAGCGAGTCCAGTTCCAACCCGAACTTGCTGGTGTACCCGGACAGACGAGCCACTTTTCCATCAAGCAGATCCAGAAACGCCGCCAGAATAATCAACCAGCAGGCGGTGATTATTTCGCCATCGGAAACAGCAAGAATCGCAAGAAATCCGCAGACCAGATTCCCCATTGTAAAGGCGCCGGGTACGATATTCCCAAATCCGCGATGGTTATTTTCCTGGGTTGATTCCATTTGCAACTTTTCTTAACTATTAACAGACATTCGCGCCAGCGGAGTTACGGCGCCTTTTACCTTATCTCCTGTTCGGACCAGAATTTCTGCGGTTGCGGAAATTACAACTTCAGTTCGCGAGCCGAATTTAATCATTCCAAACTTTTCGCCAGCGACCACTTCCTGTCCCGCTTTCAGGCGACATACTATTCGACGGGCAAGTATACCGGCGATTTGCTTGAACTCCACTCTACCATGTTTTGTTCTAATAGTTATTTCAGTTCGTTCATTTTCCTCTGAAGCCTTGTCGGTGAAAGCCTTGTGAAATTTTCCGGGAAAATACTGCGACGATTCGATCTTTCCGGTGGCGGGAACCCAGTTAACATGTACGTCAAGAACCGAAAGGAAAATTGATATCCTATAGACGGGACCGTCAAAACCCGGATAGCTTTCCAACTTTTCCACTCCCAGCGTTAGTCCATCAGATGGAGCAAGCGTCAGCGAATCGTCATCAGGAGCGACACGATCGG
>JACZUZ010000367.1 GCA_022572905.1 Candidatus Zixiibacteriota bacterium
TGTTATGATAGATATGATGAAGACAATGCCAACTTACCAAATTGCGACGAAGACATTTAAAGCGACATTTTTGGGTCTTGCGCTTCTCGTATTTTCGGTCGTTTCGACTGGCGCCCAGATGGCTGACCGAGCCGAATTGCGGGAGATCAAGTCTGAGAACTCGGTGTCTTTTCAGCCCGCGAACAGCGCATTTTCATTGATTGATCTTTCTCGAATTCGCTGGTCGCATAGCTACAATATGTCTTATTACTCGGGAAGTTTCGGATCGGGAAGTTATGGCCTTTATACCGGGTCGCTTATTTATGAATTCTCTCCGTCACTTTCAATGTATCTTGATGTTGGAATAGGGCAAAACCTGGGCGCGTTAGTAAGCTCAGACCAGAGTTCATCGGCGCAGGTTTTCCCGGGCATTGCGTTTGATTATCATCCGTCGAAAAATTTCCGTTTATCAGTGTCAATTTCCAGATCGCCCTATTCTCCATATGGTAATTCTTTCGGAAATTATCAGAACTTGCATTACGGTCGCTCGCTATTCTATAGTCCTTACTCCTATTTCGGGCCAAGACGATACTAAGAAAATCGCCGCAATCTTTTTGATATCAATGCTCCGCTTGAAGAATTCACAACGGCGGCGCAAAACCATTCTCTAAATTCAATAATTGACTGAAAGCTCTCCAAAACAAAATAGCCACACCCGCTTTTATATTGACATTCATCCGCGGCCGAAGCCATATACCTTACGTAGGCAAGAGGGACCTGACTCCATACTGACAACAATCGGCGTCGGAAGATTACAAAAGATCGATAGGCGTAACAACTGATTCAAAGGCTCACAAGAAAATCACTATAACAAAAAATGAGGCGACTGCTAAATAATAGAGTTCCAAGAGGCGCCGCCAAGGATTCGAACACCAAAGCGCGCATGCTTGAGATGTTAATCCTGGTGTCGTTCGTGGTAACTTTGGTATATGTGGCCAGCTTTACGGTTCGAGCAACGCAGGGAGCGTATCGTGAACGTCCGGTGGCAGTTATTGGTTTGCGTGTCCAGGCGCTAAACGGATGTGGCGAAAAGGGCTTGGCCAACAAAATTGCCGAAAAGTTGTCGGCAAGAGTTGTCGCTCCCCTTGCGGTAGAGGTTGTCGATGCAGGGAATTTTAGTATTTTTGACATAGAAAAGAGTTTCATTATTTCACGCACTCCCGATCTGGGCGACGCTCAGCTCCTGGCCACACAACTGGGTTTATCCGCGGAGGAAGTGATATATGTTCCATTGGAAGACAACTATAAATCAATCCAGGCCACGCTTGTGATTGGAAAGGATTTCAATACTAAGTTATTTTGATATGGTTATTTTGGTTGGGATATTCTGAGCGAACAAATATCCCTTGGATCTCCTGAGCGGACCATTTTTCTACGATCATTTTTTTGAAATACAGATCAGCGTACACTAACCCTAATCCCGAATTTTAAATCGAACTTTCAAGAGCTATCCTCGCCGAGAATTCGACGGTCAAACATATTTCGGCAACAAAAGACAATTCACAGCGAATCACATCTAAACCACACAAGGAGACCGATTTCGATCATCGGAATGTGATTTTCGGAGAAATGCGCCATTGAACAGGACCGCGCACAAGCTGGCTCACCGCATCGCCAACATAGCCCTCTCAAAGAAAGGTTATGATATTCGAATTCTAAACCTGGAGTCTTTGTCCACGATGACGGACTATTTCGTGATAATTTCGGGAGAGGCCGATGTTCATGTGAACGCTATTGCAAAAGCTGTTGATATTGAATTGAGCAAGGAGGGAATAAAGCCATATGGCTCCGAAGGTGTTAGGGAAGGACGCTGGGCGCTACTTGACTATGTAGACGTAGTTGTGCATATTTTCCAAGAGTCCATAAGACAGTTTTATTTGCTGGAAAAACTCTGGGGAGACGCCCCGACCGAAAAAGTTCAGGATAAACTGCCTTAAGACAGGCTCGCCCCAAAGGCGCTAAATGCGTCTGAATAAAAAGATTCCCCGTCAATTTCGCGCCACACAAAGGGGCGAGCAAATCCAGCAGGAACGATCAGTTTTTTAAAGGGAGCTTGAGAAGCCCAAAGACCTACATTCAGCTAGCATACCCCGGCCATTGGGGACATGCGGCAAATCAAGAAAACTCACCAAACATCAACATATGAACAGCAAGACATTGTACTTGTAGAATTGCTATCGAAGGCTTTTCTTCGAGACACATAGAGGAGGGACTTTTGACTACCACCAGGACTGAAGAGACAGCAAGTAAGCCGATAGAAACGGATACAGTTGATTTAAAAACAAAAACTATCGCCGAACTTTTGAAGATGGCGGAGGATCTGGATATCCCCGGAGTATCGGGACTGCGCAAATCCGAACTGATTTACAAAGTGATGGAGGCCCGGAGCAGCCAATCCGGAACGATTCACGCAGAGGGGGTTTTGGAAATACTCGACGAAGGGTATGGCTTCCTGCGTTCGACGGACTACAACTATCTGCCGGGACCAGATGACATCTATGTCTCACCTTCGCAGATAAAGAGATTTGATCTGCGAACCGGGGACACCATAGCCGGGCAGGTTCGTCCTCCCAAGGAATCGGAGAGGTATTTCGCTCTTTTGAAAATTGAGGCAATTAATTTCCAGGAGCCGGAAATAGCCAAGCATAAGATTCTCTTCGATAACCTCACTCCGCTCTACCCTGACTCCAGTATGAATCTGGAGACAGAATCCGATGAACTGACCGGGCGAATCATGAACCTGCTCTGTCCTCTCGGGAAAGGCCAGCGGGGACTTATCACTTCACCTCCCAAAGCCGGTAAAACTGTTATTCTACAGAAGATTGCTCAGGCAATTACTACTAATCATCCGGAGGTTAAACTTATTGTACTTTTGATAGACGAGCGGCCGGAGGAAGTAACTGATATGCGCCGGTCGGTGCGG
>JACZUZ010000368.1 GCA_022572905.1 Candidatus Zixiibacteriota bacterium
AACGTTTACCCAGGCGCCTTTTTTCTCCAGGCGGGTTAGCTTGTCGCCTTTCTGCGCTGTAGCAACAATACTTGATCCCGTGTTTGGAGCTTGACGGATATTAGCAATGGGATTCTGGACTGTTACAACTTCTTTGAAGAAAGAAAACTTCGGCCAGAATCGGCTTGAGTCGATTGAGCTCCCCCCTAAAATTATTACCAGGCCAACAACCAGAACAGCCTGATACAAATCAATTGAAATGCTCTTGAAAAGGTTCCACTTCTTAAACAGAGAATAGATCACAAAACCGCCGCCTACGGACACAAGCCAGAACACCATTCCATTCGCGTTTTCTCTCAGGAAAATTACCAGAG
Organism: Candidatus Zixiibacteriota bacterium; assembly: GCA_022572905.1. Taxonomy (GTDB): domain Bacteria; phylum Zixibacteria; class MSB-5A5; order GN15; family JACZUZ01; genus JACZUZ01. The sequence continues at coordinate 354 of JACZUZ010000368.1, forward strand.
CGAAAAAGCCAACCAGAAATGGAAAAACAAGCTTCAGGTCCTGCAGAAGTTTCGGTTCAGTCCAGAAGTCTTTTATCCGCAACCAGAATGGCTTGTCGCTCGCTTCTTGTCGATTCAATTCCATTTCACCTTTGTAGATATCTCGAAGTTCGGCGGTTACGCTCTCAAGCTTATCGAGTTCAACACGAATACGCTCTGTGTGTTCCGAGATATCGGAAGCGCAATGAGGGCATTTATTTGCTTGGATACTTACCAGTGTTGCACATTCGGGACATGGAGACATGTCCTTTTTCCTAATGTTGTCCTTTTTAAATTGAATCAACCGCTTCGCCTCGGCGCCCAATTCCTGTGCGGGATTGGAACGGGATTCTGTTGACGTTGTTGACATATGATCCTCCTCTTGGAATTAGTCTGTCTGTGTCTTGAAATGACGATGCGGGTCGCGCATACTCTGGCCGACACCGGCTCTTTCTCACCCGATATTCTTGAAATTTTCCTCGAGCCGGATGGCTTTTATCAGGCTCCCTTTAGTCACCATCACCAATTCGGTATATCGGAATATGGCTGAGCATAATTAACCCTATTGCGCCAGAGATAGGGCCGGAGATATCTGTCCCGCTGAGATATGACCAGTTTACCAGACTAGAGAGAGGTATTTACTTGTAAGGCAGGAGCATAGGGGTCAACTCCGACATTTGCGCGTTTGGTGGGTGAAGGATGATTCCGACGGCGATAGACTTTCGGCGCCGGTCACTGCGCACAGCAAAAAATGGCAGATGTTTTCATCCGCTTCATTAGTTTGAATTGTGAGGAATTTATCCCGTCATTTTTTTCGGGAGCTTGGTAATGCGGCGGGGTTTACCCGTTCCTTTGATCGACTCGGCGGTGATAACTACATCATCTACATTTTTCATCGTGGGAGCGTCAAACATCAAATCAAGCATGGCGCGTTCAAAAATAGACCTTAGCGCTCGAGCGCCTGTTTTACGTTTTGTCGCTTCTTTAACCGCGGCTTTAAGAGCGCCGGGTTCGAATGTCAGATTCACTCCGTCCATTTCGAGAAGGCGTTGATATTGTTTGGTGATCGCGTTGCGCGGCTCAACCAGAATTGAAAGCATTGCTTTTTCATCCAACGCGTCCAGGGGCGCAACGACCGGCAATCGCCCGATTAACTCCGGTATCAAGCCATACTCCAGCAAGTCGGCGGGAGTGACTTCGCCCATGAGATTCGGCGTATTGGGATCAACGCGTGTTTTTCTGGCTTCGAAACCCACGCGTTTTTTGCCGATTCGCCGTGAAATAATTTTCTCGAGTCCGTCAAACGCGCCCCCGCAAATAAAGAGAATATTTGTCGTGTCTATTTGCACAAAGGCCTGCTCGGGATGTTTGCGGCCGCCCTTCGGTGGGATATTCACAATTGAGCCTTCCAGAATTTTGAGCAGGCCCTGCTGTACGCCTTCGCCGGAAACATCGCGTGTGATAGAGGGATTGTCATCGGTGCGCGAAATCTTATCGATTTCATCCACATAGACAATCCCGCGTTCTGTGGCGGTAGGATCATAATTCGCCGTCTGGTATAAACGCACGAGAATATTCTCAACATCCTCGCCAACATAACCCGCTTCGGTGAGCACAGTCGCATCGGCGATGCAGAAGGGAACTTTCAGAAACTTCGCGAGCGTCTTGGCTATAAGTGTTTTACCGGTTCCGGTTGGCCCCAGCAGAAGGATGTTCGATTTTTCAAGCTCAATGTCGATATCGGTCTGTCGTGACTGTGTCGACTTTTGTTTTACCAGATGGTTAATGCGCTTGTAATGATTGTATACGGCTACCGCAACGGATTTCTTGGCGTATTCCTGGCCAATAACATAGTTATCCAGATAGCCTTTGATTTCGGCAGGAGTCGGGATTTCGAGTATCTGTGTGGAGAAATCAACTCCGGCGGCGGAATCGAGAATATCGTAGCATAAACCGACGCATTCGTTACAAATATAGGAGTCATGTCCTGCGAATAAACGCGCAACTTGTGCGCTGGGCTTTCCGCAAAAAGAGCAGCGATGAGCCAGGCGCAGATCATCTGATCCGGGTGGATTACCGTCGGTTGTGTCTTTACTCAATTGTTTGTCTCGGAAACTGTGGGTTGAAAAAAGTAATGTTCACTGCAAAAAGCGCTCTCTTCCAACTTTACTTATCGTCGGAAGATTTCTTTTCGGAGGATTTCTTTTCGGAGGATTTCTTTTCCAGTTCGTGTTTTGTGTCGTATACCCGATCTATGAGGCCATATTCGGTGGCCTCTTCAGGTGACATAAAGAAGTTGCGGTCTGTGTCTTTCTGAACTTTTTTCAGTGGCTGGCCGGTGTGTTCAGCCAGGAGCTCGTTCAGGCGCTTTTTCGTTCGCTGAAATTCCTGCGTCATGATTTCGATGTCGGAAATCTGTCCCTGCGCGCCCGCCAAAGGCTGATGAATCATGATTCTGCTATTTGGAAGAGCCGCGCGCTTGCCTTTTGTTCCGGCCGCCAATAGGAACGCGCCCATTGATGCGGCAAGACCCATACAGGTTGTGGCGACATCGGGTTTAATGAAGCGCATCGTATCATAAATA
>JACZUZ010000369.1 GCA_022572905.1 Candidatus Zixiibacteriota bacterium
GGGTGATCTCGCCCCTCTCGCAGAAATATCCCAACTAGCCACGCGCTTTGGGGCCAGATTAATGGTGGACGACGCGCACGCTATTGGTGTGATTGGCGAGAATGGATCGGGAACCGCCTCTCATTTCGGAGTCACGGGTTCCGTCGATATAATCGTCGGTACGTTCTCCAAATCGTTCGCATCGCTGGGAGGGTTTGTCGCCGCAGACGAAGTTATTATCAATTATATCAAGCATATGGGACGCTCCCTAATCTTCTCTGCGTCAATTCCTCCGTCAAACGCCGCTTCGGCTCTGAAATCTCTGGAAATCATGGAAACCGAACCGGAGAGACGCGAAAATCTGTGGAAAAATACACATAAGATGCATCGCGAATTGCGACTGATTGGATTTGATATAGGTTCGACCGAAACACCCATTGTGCCGATAATGATCGGTCAGGATATGGATGCTTTTAGTTTCTGGCGCAAACTATATGACAACGGCGTTTTTGCAAACGCTATTATTTCTCCCGCAACTCCTCCCGGAAGAGCGCTAATTCGCACATCTTACACTGCCACTCATACGGACGAACAATTGGATCGCGTCTTGAGCGTTCTCAAGAAAGTCGGCAAGGAAACGGGAGTTATATAGATATTATCTGACAGCGCGATAACATTTTCTTGTGATCTTAATTCCTACCAGGAGGGAATACATATTGTGACGCCCACGGAAGTAAATGAGGCAACAGCTTCAGTCGAAGTTTCCGACAATTCCAGTATGGATTCTATTTCCGTAGAATCTGTCGAAGTCATAGAGGCGAACACAGACGCGCTTCGACGGGAATTTATACGTCTGCCATTGAAGTTGTACAAAGGCTCTCCCCATTATGTTCAGCCGCTCATTTCTGAGCGAAAGGAATTTTTTGACACAAAACTCAATCCTTTTTTCGCCAGCGCCAGAGCAAGATTGTTTCTAGCGCGGAAATCCGGGAGGACTGTTGGACGTATTGCTACCTGTGTATACTTCGCGCACAATGAAATTCATCATGACAAAACCGGCTTCTTCGGTTTCCTCGATTGTATCGAAGACTACGATGTCTGCGCAAAGTTACTTAAGGTAGCCATGATTACTCTAAAACAGGAAGGGATGGATGTCATGCGCGGCCCTGCGAATTTCTCGCTTAACCACGAATGTGGCTTTCTTGTGGAAGGATTCGATTCACCGCCGATGCTGATGATGACTTATAATCCTCCCTACCTGCCCGAATTCGCTGAAAAATTCGGACTCAAGAAAGTTATGGATCTCCTTGCCTTCAGGATGACAAATCAAAATTCGCCATCAGAAAGAGTATTGAGAGTGGTTAATATTGTTAAGCGAAAGTACAAAGTGAAGATACGGCCGATTAATATGCGCCGCTTCGACGATGAAGTCGATCTGATTAATGACATCTATAATAAATCATGGGAAGCGAATTGGGGATTCGTGCCGGTTTCTAAAAGTGAATTCAAATTCGCGGGCCGGAACCTAAAGCAAATAGTCGATCCGAAATTGGCTTTAATAGCTATGGTAGATGACAAACCAATCGCCTTTTCCCTGGCTCTGCCAAATTTGAACCAGGCTCTAATTCATCTGAATGGTAGATTGCTGCCCTGGGGAATAATGAAGTTATTTTGGCATACAAAAATAAGAGACAAGGTTGATTCGATTAGAATTCTGGCGATGGGAGTGCTTCCCGAATATCGCAATAAAGGCATTGATAATATCATGCATGTGCAAACATTCCAAAACTGTATCGGAACCAACTACAAATGGGGCGAACTTTCCTGGATTCTTGAAACGAATAACTTGATGATAGCAGTGGCGGAAAGCCTGGGAGCTAAAGTTTACAAGCGCTATCGGTTGATGGAAATGCCTATCTGACTGGCGCCATTTCGCTATGAAAACGCCGAGAAAAGTTAAGGGGTTTCTTGTGAGAAGCCGGAGAGCGGTTTTCTCGCAAACCTATCGCACTGTGGCGCTGGGTTTGGTTTTCTTAGCCACAGGAGCTTGTTCATCCCGTTATTCCTTTGATCTCTATGAAGTTGTGGGCAATAAACGTAATAGAATAAAAATCGATGACGCTTTCTATGTGAGGAATCTAGATCTAGCTGACCCTACTAACGCAAATTTTATTATTCCCGGAGACAACCATCTTGCGGCGCTTGCCTTTCACTTGTCGGGGTCAGTCAAGCCAGCCACTTCATCGCGAGAGCTTGTATCCTTCAGGGAAAGACTCTCTTATAGAATGTTTATACCTTTGCCGACCGATCTCGTCAAAGGACCGATAAAGCTGGAAGGCTCCCACGCATTCGTAAAAGACCTTCATAGTTTCGACTCGCCCGATTCGGTGCGAATATTCAAATACTCCTCAGGCGATGTGATTCTGGACTCGCTGAATTCTTCGAAAATATATTTGTCCATAAACGCCACTTTTACGAACGCGCTTAATATGGATTTGAAATACACCGGTTCCGTTAAACTGAAAAAGAACGACCGAATTGAATTTCGTAGTTTGAGGCGAAAAGAATTTAATTAGTTTGGTCTCTTAGGACGTAGCTCCCAGGGCTTCTAATTAAGTCTCCCGCGCGATCTCATCCAGATCAAAAATTTCAGATAAAGCAGACCGGCGCAAACTCCGCACAATCCGCCGATAATCGCCCCGAGAAATATATCAGCCGGGTAATGAACTCCCACAAACACCCTGGAAAGAGCTATTAAAGTTGCCAGCGGGAGAAGATATCTCCATGATTTTCTGACCGCAAAAAATGAAACCCCTGCCACGGCAAAAGCGTTTGCGGAATGCGCCGAGGGGAAGCTCCAGCCGGTACCGCAATTTACCAAAAGACGAGCGAATTCCAACCCCGAATTATCATGGCACGGACGCGGCCGACTGATTAGAGGCTTTAGAACTGAACTGACAAGCTGGTCAGAGAT
>JACZUZ010000370.1 GCA_022572905.1 Candidatus Zixiibacteriota bacterium
CGCCGAAGCGTCTTGCGCCGTGACAAGAGTACACGAAATCGCGACCATGACGGCGCCGAGAATGGTCACTATCCGCTTAGAATGGTTCGCTATTTCTCTTTTCATGTTGGTTCTCAGGTTTGTCTTCAATCTCATTTGTATTTTGGGGTCTATCTCAAAACCATTTCTACGCCAATTAATATTGCTCTAACGAATTACCGCTATATCGGTAAAAGCGGTTTCATCGCCATCGCTATAGCTCACTTTCAGAGCGACCCGATACACGCCGGGAGTCACACCAGCGCAATTCCAGCTTACTTCGTTATCGGGACCACCCAGCGCGCTCCCTGTTAGCTCATCAATAACCTGCCCTTTCATATCGAACACGGTCAACGTAACATTGTGCGCGCTTCTTCCCAGTTCATAACGCAGGCGGACGATAGAACCCAGGGCGGGATTAGGGTAACCATAAAAACTTCCCGCAATAATCTTATCTGTTGAACTCTGCGGGCTGGTCAGCGCGGTTACGTCGAAGAAATTACTCGCTTGGGCGTCGGCTGAAGCCATGCGCCAGGAATTCGCTGACTTCACATTATCCACTCGCCAGGCATATACAAAACCGTCCGTTCCGAGATAACATAACTGTGCGCCCACAGTGTCATATCTAAGAACCGGCGCTCCTCGTGTGACGCCGCCTGCCGGAAGAGGAAAACCAAAGACAGTTTCCCTGCTAGCGGCATATATGTTTCCGGAGCGCGGCGAATCGGTTTGAACGGATGTAAGCATTTCGGGATTCGAGTTTCCGTTCAAGTCAATTGCCAGCGCCGCTGAATTTGAAATCGCCTGTGGAAATCTATCATCAAACTCGATAGAGAAATCATCCAGAAATGATAGCTTGTAATTAAGGCCCACAAGCGCGCCCTCCGCGGGGAAAAACAGATCGGCATATCCATCAACATCATAATCGGCGACAGAAAGCCCTGCGGTCGCGGTTTTGTCGGTATTAGTTCTCGCCAATATTGTTGCAGTAGGCGGAACGGTCAACGTATCTATGCTCATAGCTATCACTTCGCCGACTGCGGAAACGGTTATTATTTCGACAATTCCATCACGATCCAGATCGAAAGCGACAGGACCGAAATCAAATTTCGTGTCGTCGCTAAATGGGGTAAGTTGTCCGTCTCTTATGTAACAAATGTCCGATCCACCGGCGTCCGACGAGAGAATAACCACTGCGGATCCAAGCGCACAGATTCCATGAACAGGCGTCGGTATTGACACTCTCGTTCCGGTCTGGTCGGACAAACTATCGAACCTGTATAGCGACGAATCGGTTGTGGCAATTATAGCGCTGTTGAACATGAGATGATTGATTTTACCGTCGCAGGGCAGTTTCCAGAGGGAATCCGGCTGGGGATCAACCGCGAAAGGGTTTGAGTCTAATATCCCGTAAACAAAAACAGTGTCGCGGCACCCGACGGCTATAAACATTGTGTCGTTGAATGTCCCAACTATTGGCCCTGCTGTTATAACGTCGGGGAGTTTTGCAAAAAGATTAATCTTGCGAATTAGAGTCTCGGGAATCAGCGAGCTGTCTGCGCCAAGAAAGAATTCAACCGTGTCTTCAAACGCTACCAAGTTCTTGAAAACAGGTGACGGAAAATTCCAGCCGGGTTCTCCATAAGGATCGATGACAACGAGGTTTCTCCCGATTGCAACAATTATCTCCTCACCTGGGAAACTATCCAGTTCGACCGCTATCGGATCCAGTTCGAGAGAACCAAGTCCGGCCCAAACCGGAAAACTATCTACCCGCATATCGTAATTCGCCACAACACCGATTGTGTGGTTTGTAATAGTGTCGGCCTCGACAATATCAATGTTGATATGTGAATTAGCGCCGGTATTGGAATGTGTGGACGGATTTGTATTTGGCGTTAGACGATTGAAGCCATTCGGAGTCCAGATATCGCCCTGATCGCCGAAACCTTTGAAGAAGTCCCCTCCCAGATCAACAAATCCGTTCGCTTCAACAATGGATATGAACCTGCGTTGCGGATTCCACTGCATATCATTGTCGCGGAAATTAAGAATCCCGTCGCCGTCTTCATCCCCGGAGGCGACTGATTCGTCGACATGATAAATCACAATCCCTCCGCCGAAAAGAGACGTCCCTTCGAGAATAAAATCATAATCTCCCGTCAGGGTTCTGTTAATGTCATTGCGTGAGGGGCCGATAATCACACCTGTGATTGGATCTGCTTTTACGGCCGAAGTGAAACCATCAACATTGGTCTGGCGATTCTCGATCAAGAAGTATTCATGACCCGAAATTGGCACACGAGCGATTCTTGCGGCGTTAGTGTCAAGAGCGGCGGCGGCTATGGCAAGTGGAGTTCCTTTTTCCAGTTCCAGTACAGTGTCAATCCCCAAAAACGCTCTGCTCCAGGCGGACATATATGTCGGCAAAGCGCCAAAGGTGAGACGAGCGCGGGGAATGCAAATTGTTTCATCAATTATAAATTCCAGGGCGACACCGAAACCGTTGTTATCCATCAGAGCGAAATCCCCCAGCTGGGTAAAACCCGTGCGAGTGCTGTATAAGTCTACTAATCCTAGCTGATGACCGAACTCATGCGCCAGAATGGCGTTCAAGGCCACACTGCGATTATCCTGGCTGGCTTGCTCGGACATAATCATGGCCATCGGCACAGTATTGAAAGAAAAAGGCGAAACAGAATCAACCACAATCGCGGTATCTAGCCTTACGAATCCGGTGAACATGTCATTGGGCGTGGGAGGAAATCCGATGTCATTCTGTCTGTCGGCGCCGGCGTGAAAAAGTATTACCGATTGATAGGCGCTAAAATCTATGGCCGGTGAAACTAAATCGGCGGTTTTAATACAATCAACAACGAATTGCTTGAGGCGTTCCTCGACCAAATCCGGATCGCCATAATAAGC
>JACZUZ010000017.1 GCA_022572905.1 Candidatus Zixiibacteriota bacterium
CCCGATGAAAGCTCCTCGATAACTTTTTCCATTTCCTTGGCCATTGCGTCGAGGTCGCCCAGAAGTTCCTGTCTGTTTCCGAATTCAGCTTGAAGTTCCTTAAGGGACTTGCGAATGCCTTCTTGCCGACCGGCCAACTCTCGTAGTTTTTCCGCTTCGCCTGGACTGAGTGATGGCTTCCCACTGTTCCCGGGATTTTCGCACGACCCTTTCGAGTCTCTGTTTAGTTTTTTCTGTTGCTCGCTCAGTTTTTCCATTTTTTGTTTGCCATTGTCGCACTGAGCGGCCGAGTTGCATTGCTTTTGTTGATCCATGCTCTCCAGAAGTTGCAAGGCAATATCATTTAGCTTCGAAACTGCGTCGCGCTGATTGGACGCTGCGACAGAGCCGCGAGTTTCATTCATTCGCTCAACCGCATTGTCCATGCTACCCAGAGCGTCTTTGATTGTCGTGCGCCACTCTGATGACAAGAACGGATTCTGCTTGCTCAATTTCATTAAGCGTTGTCCAAATCCGGTAACCGCCTCCATTAGAGTCATTTGTTCTCCGGCTAGCTCACGCAAAGCGGTTGATCGCGGTCCTAGAGCTCCCGTTTCATCGTACATACGCTCCTGATCCCGAGACAGATAGTTGGCGTCGTTAATGACTCTTCGAAGCGCCGCGTTCATCTTATCGGATTGATCCCCACTCATGGCCTGCTGTTTTTCGCGCATCTTGTCGAGCATCGCCTGAAGTTTCGACTCGGCGGACTCCCCGCTTTCGGTTGAACTTTCTTTGTTCTCGCTGCGCAGGCTGGATGACATATCCTCCATGTCCTCGCCTGCGTCTGAATCCAGCGCGGCGTCGGCGAAATCCTTCGCATCTTGGGAGTTACTCAAGTCGGTATCCTGAAGTTCATCCAGAAATTCACCGGCCTGCTTTTTCAAATTGTCGAGGGCTTTCTGAAGGTTGTCCTCTTCATCGGCGAGTCCCGGCAATTTTTCCACTGGGCTTTCTGAGGTCCTGTCATTATTCGCCATCTGGCGATCAAGTATTTCCTTGGCCGCCTCGACCATTGAATTAATCATCTGCTCGAGTTTCATTTGTTCAAGCAAACTCAACGTACGATCAAGCCGCTCAATCATTTCTTCCATGCTCTCCTCGAACTCGTCCATTGCGTTCTGGAGTTCTTCCGGGTCCATACTCTTGAGCGCTTCTTCCAATTTTTTCTGCGCGTCCAACATTTCCTGTGTGGCTACTTCGCTGTAGAGTTCTTGAATGCGTTTGAGCTTCTCAATCATTTCCTGAGTCATTAACCGGTCATTTTCCTGCCGGGAAATCGCTTCTTCCATCTGTTTGGCCAGATTATCCAGCTGAACGGAAAATTCCTGACTCTTGTTGAGAAGATCCTCGAGCGACTTCTTCTTTTGCCAATCCATTTTTTTCTCGGTTATCTCCGCCTGAAGCTTGCGACTGGCGTCTTTGAAACGTTCGAGAAGTTGTTTCTCGTTCTCAAGTAGCTCGCGCGTGTCTTCTATTCGCTCTTCGGATTCGCCACTGAGTTCGGCGATCAATTCATCAATCGATGGTAGGCGTGCGTAAAATACGGGCGACTTTCCGATTTTCGGACCGTTGATATTATCGTTATCCTGAACTTCGAGATAGTACGAGACAAAGTCGCCTGGTTCAAGTCCCAATTTCCCGACATTCCAGGAAAATTCGATATCACCTTCGGTTTTGATATTGTCTGAGAAATGTAGAATAACAACACTTTCTTCGCTCTCACCGCGACTTGATTTGATGTGATATTTCAGGGCCAGAGAACTGAACCCGAAATCATCGGAAATGTGAACCAGAAGCGGAATCAACATTGACTCGTCCAGATCGATATCTGTTCCGGGATTGATTACCGTCACCTGAGGATTTTCGTCGGGGATAGCGGTAACGTAGTACTCGATCGGATCGGGATTTTCCTCTCCGAGTTCGTCTGTCAAACGAACTACATAACTGCGCGACTCATCAACGACCAGATCAGTCTTCAGGCTCCTGCCGGATACGTTTAGCGATACAATATCGCCATTCTGAAATTCCAGCTGGGCAATGCTTAAGTCTGTGTTGGTTTCGAATTTCAGACTGGCGCGACTGCCAACGAGCGCCGAAAATGAGCCGTCATTTTCGTCTATCTTGATTTGCGCTAAGCCCGTGTATTCCGGTGGTGAAATTGCAATTGCAATATCTGTTACGCGTGGCAAATCGACAATCTCGATATGAACGGGTTCACTCTTTGCTCTGCCGACCTCCACATAGACTTCCAGTGATCGCTTAACTTCGCGCAAACGCGTGGTGAAAACCAATGAATTGTCAAATTCCGTTTCTGACACTCCCAATTTTGTCGAACTTAGTTTCGACGATGTTAGGTCTGACAGATCAATTTTTTCCTTGCGCCAGTTACCTTCGGAAAAGCGGTAATGAATTGTTGCGATCTTTGGAAACCCGCCGCCTTTTATAATTCCCCCAATTTCCAGATCGCGATACTTAATCGCCTTACCTGATTCGGGGAATGAAACGAGGCTGTATCCCAGAGGCGGGGCCACTTCTACAGTCGGTTGAGAATACACGTTCACGGCGTGCGTCACATATGACGGAAACACGAAAGCGACAATTGCGAAAACCGCAACTCCGGTAAGCGCTGGAAATAACGATTTTCTTAATTGCGATTTATTAAGCGCATGGGACAAATTCAAATCTCTTGTCATCTCCAGAGTTTGTTTCGCGGTAAGATCAACAAGTTCAGGGCTGGTCCCGGGAGCTATTGAGTCGGGGCGGCTTGCGAATTGGGTGGCGGCTACCAGCCTTCCTTTTAGTTTGCCAAAAGCGCTCTCGAAATGCGCCGCCGTCGATTCAATATCTCCCTCGCGGAGAGGCGAACCGATCCAGCGCAGGAAAAGCGCCAGAAGCGCAACTCCGGCCAGACCGAGCGCTGATATTTTGAACCAGACCGCGAGAATCGCAGTCGAAGCCAGCAGTGTTAAAAGAAGAAACAACGCGATTGCGAATGTTAGGGTCTTAAGGGCGCCTCCGGCTGAATTGATTAGTCTTTGTCTCCAGAGAAGCTGGCTAAGTCTGGACAACAATCCCGAGATATTTTCCCATTGTGATTTCATCTTATCTGATCCTCTAATATTCGTCTGGCTGTGATTTCTATCTATCGCCTGTCATTCTGTTCTGTACAACGCTTGATTGTTTTTTTCAGTTCAATATTCGTCTTAAATATTCGGTTCTATCGCGTCAATGAGTCAATGAGTCAATGAGTACGCCAGGAGGTTTACGCCCATTTGTAGCGCCTGGTGACGTTTCTCGGGAGGGTCGTTGTGCGTTTGAGGGTCTTCCCAGCCGTCACCAATATCTGACTCCACCAGAAAGTACACAGCCACACGGTCGCCGATAATTATCGCATAGCCCTGCGGAGGAGCGTTGTCATGCTCGTGGATCTTTGGAGGTCCGTTGGGAAAGTCGTAATAACTGTGATATATGTCATGACCGAATGGCAATTCAACCAACTCACGATCCGGAAACAAATTAGCTAGTTCTGAGCGTACGCTGGCTGCCATTCCGTATGAGTCGTTTATGAACAAAAATCCGCCCGCGTTTAGATAAGAGCGCAAACGATCACGATCTGATTCGCTGAAACGCATTGTTCCATGCCCAGTGGAGAATAAGAACGGATGATCAAATAACTCCGGGTCGGAGATCATCACCTTGCTTTCAATTGTATCAACCATCCAACCGGTTTCGTCGCGAATAAAGGTCAGAAGATTTGGCAGAGCGGATGTGCCCCAGTACCAATCGCCGCCGCCGGTATAATGCAGACGCGCTATCGAAACAGCCGCAGGATGGAGAGCTGAGACGCTCATTCCCGGGGCGAAGCTCAAGACTCTGGCTTCTTGAGGAATAACTCTCTGGGACTGCGCTCTCTGGGGATAGGCTCTGGATATCGAAAGCGCCCAGATAAGAAACGCCAGCAATGCGAAGAACAGCCAATAACGCCGTCTGTCCAGAGCGCGCGTTTTCACTCTCTTGGGCGTGATTGTGATTTGTCGGGGACGAGGATTCATAGGGAGTTCAGCGAAAAGTTTCTTATCCATATTAGTATACTACCAAACCGCGACTTTGGCGCCGGAATAGGTAGACTTTTTGTCTCTCATAGAGACACTTTTTCCCGAGGAAAAAGAACCCCTTTGCTGCGACTAAAATACAGCCACATCGACAAGGTTTTCGGCTCGAGACGCGACCGAAACTAGCGCGACAAAGCAGAGTTAGGGCTGCGACGATCTCTGGTAAATGTAACCATCTGTCTTTCATGGTTTTAGCCTAAGAGTCCCTAGTGAAGTTTGCCGTATGTTATTAACTTCGCTTCTCCCACGAACTCTCCGAAATTTGTATAATCATATTAGACGCACAGAAATATAGTTGTGAGCTAGCGAAAAACCGATATGCCCAAGAAAATACCCACGAGAAACTCCGCAAAAAGACTGCAAAAAGCTTCACTAGGGAGAGGAAAAACCAGCTTTCAACGCGCGCGCCGGCGTCCCCGGGAAGTTGTCAGGAAGGCCATGCGCGCAGTCAAGAGCCGCGACACAACACCGGAGATAATTTTAAGAAAAGCGCTCTGGGCTCGTGGGTATCGCTACCGGCTACATGACAAAACATTGCTCGGCAAACCCGATTTGGTTTTGAAATCGCGAAAGGCAGTGGTATTCATTGATGGCGATTTCTGGCATGGCCGCCAATGGAAGAAACGCGGTTTTGATTCTCTGGAAGACCAGATGGGCCGGGTCAGAAACTCTTCTTACTGGATTAAGAAGATCAAGCGAAACATGGAGCGAGACAAGACCAATCGAAGCGCTCTGCGCAAGCAGGGTTGGAAAGTTATCTGTGTCTGGGAAAGTGATCTGAAGAAAAACCCCGTTCGCGTCATAAACAAAGTTGTTTTGCTATTGGGATGAATGGGAATAAGCTGATGGCCAACAAGACACTAAAATTCGTTGATCTCTTTTGTGGAATCGGAGGATTCCATCTAGCTGTGAAGAGCGCCTCGCAAGAGTTGGGATTAGTTGAAGAATGTGTCTGGGCCTGCGATATAGACAAATGGGCCAGAGAAACTTACTCAGCGAACTTCGGTATTCAACCGGCCGGGGACATAACCGAAGTGAATCCGAAAGACATACCGGATCATGATCTGCTCTGCGCGGGATTTCCATGCCAGCCATTTAGTGTTTTTGGCAAGATGCGCGGTTTCGAAGATACACGGGGCACTCTGTTTTTTGAGATTGCGCGGGCGCTGAAAAAAAAGAAACCCCGTTTCTTTATTCTGGAAAATGTCAAACAACTTGTTTCGCATCGCGGTGGAGAAACTCTCGCAATCATTCTCGAAACACTGTGCGGTCTGGGCTATAATTATCACAAACGGGTTCTCGATGCGCGGAATTTTGGTTTACCGCAGAAACGCGAGCGGGTGATTATAGTGGGACAAAGAAAAGGATTCGGCGAATTTGAATTTGACTGGACGAAGGGTGAAAACGAAATGATCCCGCTGAGTGAGATAATTGAATCTAATCCGGCGGAGCGCTATAACGCCAGTGAACACATAAGAAAAGCCCGACAAGAAAAACTAAACGGAAACCTCCCGGTCGATCCCGGTCCTTTGATTTATCACGAAAACAAATCTGGGAATATTTCGGTTGCCGCCTATGCCTGCGCGTTAAGAGCGGGCTCAAGTTACAATTATCTTCTGGTTGATGGAAAACGCCGCCTGACAGAACGCGAAATGCTCAGGCTGCAGGGATTCCCGGATAGTTTCAAAATCACCGCGAGCTACACCCAAGTACGCCGACAAACCGGCAACGCAGTGCCGGTGAATATGGTAGCTCCGGTAATAAAAGAGCTGCTACGCCCACTGACCGGCAAATTCGTAAAGACTGAATCAAAAAATAATACGCGCGAAATTACCAGCGTCAACGCGCATGCGCATATTTGAAGCGCTGTCTACTCACATAGCGTTGTCTATTTGAAGCGCTTTGGATATGCGGCTTCCCAGACGGCTATAATCGGACTGGCGACAAACATCGAACTGTATGTTCCTACGAAAACGCCAAGTATTAACGCCAGCGAGAAGTCATGGAGCACTTCGCCACCGAAGAAGAACAACACCACAACTACGAAGAGAACAGTCAACGAAGTATTGAGCGTTCTCGCCAAAGTTTCATTGATTGAGCGATTTATAGCCGGTACAAATTCAGCCTTGCGCCGAAATTTTCTCAAATTCTCGCGTATTCGATCATAGATTACAACCGTGTCAGTAAGGGAATATCCCGCTACCGTCAAAAGCGCTGTAACAATAAGCAACGTAATTTCTATATCCAGTAAATAGAAAATTCCCAAAACCGCGAGCACATCGTGAAATGTCGCGATAGTGGCGGCTACACCGCCGCGAAAGTCAAAGCGTATGGCGATATAGATAAGAATTCCTATAACAGAACCAATTATGGCCCAGAAGGCGTCTTTGCGTAGCGATTTACCGACAGCCGGACCGATAGTATGTTCGGAGTCTTTGCGGAACGCGTTATCCGTAAATCCGCTCGCAATTGCCTTTTCAAGACTCTTTGCGGCCGAAAGACCATCTATGTCTTCGGTTTCCTTGATCCTGATCAGAAAAGAATTGGGTTTATCTCTATCCGTCAGCTCCTGAATTGATGATCCGGCAAATCCGGCTCCTGCGACGACTCCTCGCAAAGCCTCAATAGGAACCGGCTTTTCGAAAACACCCTGAATCATAGTTCCCCCGACGAAATCGATCCCCATGTTGGCGCGATCAAGCGAGATCATCAGCATGGCGAATAATCCCAGCGCTACTAACGCGCCGGAGAATATGAACGAAAATTTTCGTTTACCTATGAAGTCTATGTTTGTGTCACCTACTATTCGAAACATTTTTTGTTATCCTTTTGTATTCTTAACAATTTCCGGTCAGCGCATATTCAACCTACGCTATGACTATATACTTAACTTCTGATAGTTTTTGCGTAAGTCGAATATCATGCGTGTAATGAAATACGCCGTTAAGAACGAAATAAACACTCCCCAGAAAAGTGTCACCGCGAATCCGCGCACTGGTCCGGAGCCGAAAAGGAAGAGCATTCCCGCTGTGATCATTACTGTGATATGGGAGTCGATTATCGCTCCCAGCGCACGGCTGTAGCCCGAGTCGATTGAGGCGCGCACCGTTTTCCCCGCCCGCATTTCCTCCCGGATTCGTTCGAATATGAGAATGTTTGCGTCAACAGCTATACCAATCGTCAGAATAATTCCGGCGATTCCGGGCATTGTCAATGTCGCTCCAAGTCCGGCCATGATCGCCAGAAGAAAGAAGAGATTGAAAATCAATGCAACATTGGCGATAATTCCGGAAAGCTGATAATAAATTCCTATAAAGAGCATAACCAGTAACAATCCGACCAGTGAGCTTTTCAGACCCTTACTGATTGAATCAGCTCCAAGACTTGGGCCGACCAGATTTTTCTCGATGATTTCAACCGGGGCTGGCAACGCTCCCGCTTTGAGCACAATCGCCAGAGTGTTAGCGTCCTCACGGGATGCGGAGCCGCCGAGTGTTATCTGACCCTGATTGCGAATACGACCGTTGATAAACGGTGAGCTTTCGACTTTATCATCCAGCACAATCGCCAGTGGGTTATCTATATTGTTTCCGGTTAGATTGGCGAATTGCGCCGCGGGCCTTCCGGAGAGACGAAAATCAACCGTGCTGGCGCCGAATTGATCGACCGAAACTCGAATCGCCTCGAGATGCTCACCGAGGAAACGAACTTCCTTTTTGAGAAAATAAAGCCTGAACACTTCGAAATTGCTCTCAATAGAATTACGAGTGGAAAACGCTATTTGAATGTCATTCGGGATTAAGGCTTTGACTTCTTCCATAGCGAAGATTTTCTCGATGTCCTTTTTCTCAGAGACCGGGATTGTAAAGGCAGGCCACGAAATCCCGGTGCGGTCGTTTCCGAGAGGATATAGAAATTTACCGCTCAAGGGGCGGCTCTCCAGGTCCAGACCAGCCCCCAGCAAGCTATCTTCGCCAAGCAAATCATCACCCAGAAGCTCACTTAAAATGTCATCAGGTGAGTCTTCCTCCGTTGCGGCTGTGTCGATGGTAGACGTATCCTCCTCGGTAAGACCCAGAAGGGCCAGGGCCAGAGAGTCGTCGGCTGTGGGTGACTCCGATTCGGTCAAGTCCTCGGCGGACGTTTCCAGGCCTACTCCGCGGATTTTTGCAACGACGCTATCGATATTTCGGATTATTGAAGATACACCGGTCATTGGTTCCAGCATTTTGAATTCTAAGCGGGCGGTTTGTCCGATCAGTTGCTCGGCGCGTTTCTCATCTTTCCAACCCGGTAAGTCAACAATTATTCTATCCGCGCCTTGAGTCTGAATGGTTGGCTCAAAGACTCCCTCAGGATCGACGCGGTTGCGAATAATCTCTTTTACGCGCTCTACTGCGTCGTCTCTTTCCTGTTCAGGTATATCTTCAAGCTTCACACGCACTACCGTATGAATTCCGCCTTGAAGATCGAGTCCCAGACGCATTGATCCGGTAACCAATTTCTTGTAGGCGTCGGGGTCTCGCTCAAGAAGCTCCTGGCGGCTTTCCTCATCCATCGTCCAGAGACGGAAAGTGTCCCACGAAGCGTAGCAAGCGATAGCGATAAGCGTTAGTGTGACAATTATTCTCCATTTTTGTCCTTGCATATTTTTTGGTTCCTTTCCGGGGCGTTTCTCTTGAAACCCCGTCTATGAGCATGCGTCGCAGAGACATTTGCTCGTGGAAATTCCACCTCCAAGTGGAAATCTTGTTTGTATATACCCGCTTGTAGACGCGAGTTCTATTTTTCTTAGGGAAATTTGGCCAGAAATTAATAGCTAGCTGACGCCGGATGGCTTTAAGCCGAGCAAAGTGAATTCACGACTTTTTTGAGCCGCTACGATCTGAGCCCTTTGAATATCTCTATGAATAATTTCTTTGGGCGAGCCAAAGGAAACCTCTGATCCTGATGAGTGTCTGTGAGAGCCGCCGATCATTCCAGCGCCGGAGGCGATTGTTGCGACCAGATAGTTAGTGTCCTTCGGAGGACGAGGCTTGTCCGTTTGGACGCCTTCTTCGTGGTTTCTTATCTCAAACTTTCTGGAAACGCTTGACGAAGCGCTTGAGCTTTCAAACCGTTTGATACTCTTGGAAAGTCCCCAATTCTGAGGAATATCCGAATTCGCCTGAAGAACCAGCGACAGGAAAGCTAGAAGCGAGATCGAAATTACGAGTGAATTTTTAGACTGCATTTCTGAAGTAACAATTTTTACTAACGTCTGGAGTTATAGATCTCTACGGCTATTTTGGAATACATAGATTTTTTCCATGAGGATCAGTCCCGTATTGGCTATTCCCGAGAGTAGACAAGCCATTGCGCAATATGACGATTCGCGCAGGCGAACACCGCTAATTTCGGAGTTCTCATGATCGTTGTCAAATCCTGTCTCGCTCTCTGATTTTCTCTCGTTCCCGCAGTGTCGGCAATTACCCCTAACTGATTGTTAGACAGATTCTTAGTCCAGAGTAGATCGAATCACCGATCCATGCTAATTTATCTTTTAAAACAGCAAATTTCGCGCCACTGAGAGGGGAATATTCCGGTAGAATATTCCGTGACATGGAGGTATCACTAAAGGAATTAGGCCTCGGCGAAAGCTGTATTTACTCTTCCTTTGCCTCCGGAAATACCTCTCTTTACTTCTAGAACGCTTAATATTTTTTTGAGATCAATTAATTGACATCAACAGTTGATGGCGCTAACCTCCCGGCCAGAGACGTGAACGAGCAGCCGTCGCGGCCTCGGCGCGGTTTGACAGAAGTTTCGGTAACGATTTAGTTCAGAATTTTCAAAGAACCACAACGATCATGCGAGGTCTCGATTCAATAATACAGCAAAGAGAAAATGTCTTCTTGCGCTTGATAGCTTTAGTTGCGCTCGTTTATGTTTTCATTGTTTCCATTCAACTTTTCGGGGCGTCGTTTAAGCTTTTTGGAGAGGGATTCGCCACCGGTCTTTTTACGCTTACTTCAAATCCGCTGGTTGGACTTCTGATTGGTGTTCTATCAACAACTCTGGTGCAATCCAGCTCTACTACCACATCGCTTGTCGTAAGTCTGGTAGCGGCGGGGACACTTAATCTGGAAGGGGCTATTCCGATTATAATGGGCGCCAATATTGGCACGACCGTAACCAATACGCTCGTATCTCTGGGCCATATATCTCGCAAAGAGGAATTCCGAAGAGCGTTTGCCGCGTCCACTGTTCATGATATGTTCAACCTGCTAGCCGTAGTTGTTATTCTCCCAATACAAATGGCAACAGGATTCCTGGGTCGATTCTCTGAGGCTTTGGCAGGTTCGTTTCAGAATATTGGCGGATTCCAATTCACCTCTCCGCTAAAGGCCGCTACAAAGCCCGTGGCTAAGGGATTACTCACAGTGATAAAAGACACCGGTCTATTTGGGGAAAACGTTGTCCCTATTATCGGATGTATTCTCGGGCTCGCGCTATTGCTGATGGCGCTAAGGTATATTGTAAACCTGCTTAAGGGTCTGATTCTGGGACGAGTTGAGAACTTCTTCCAGCGCTATTTGTTCGGTAATCCCGCCTATTCATTCATTCTCGGAATGATGTTAACGACATTCGTCCAGTCATCCTCGATTTCAACATCAATAGCGATTCCGCTGGTTGGCGCCGGGATTCTTACTGTGGCTCAGATTTTCCCTTACACGCTGGGATCTAATATAGGAACCACAACCACAGCGCTTCTGGCAGGTTTAGCCACAGGTGAACCGGCGGGGCTGGCTGTGGCATTTGCCCATTTGCTCTTCAATTTGAGCGGAATAGCCATTTTCTGGCCGCTTTCACGTATCCCGCTAAAGATGGCTGATCTCCTGGCCGGTTTTGCCGTACGATCAAAACTAATTCCAATTTTGTATATAATTATTGTATTCTACGCCTTACCAGGGGCGTTTATATTTCTAATGAGGTAGCCTTATGTTCCAAAAATACCTAGCTCTTTTTTCAAAACAAAATTTACTGGAAAAGGCATTCAGACGAACTGTCAAAATGATCGAGTTTGACAGGGAAATGTTTGAAGCGTCCGTCCAAGTTCTTCGCCATTCTGACGAATCCGATATGCCATTTGATATTTATGAAAAAGACAAGGCTCTCAACAAATACGAACGTGAGGTGCGGCGAAATGTTCTGACTCATCTTGCCGTAGTCGGCAAAGGAGATATTGTCGCCGGACTGACGTTGGTGTCTATTGTAATTGATGTCGAACGAATTGGTGATTACACAAAAAATATCGCAGATCTAGCCAGAGATCATCCCAAGCGGCTCGAAGCCGGTCGACACGAAAAGGCTCTTGCTGAAATAGAAAATAAGATTACCGAGCGCTTCACCGGTTTTGCCAAAATTGTGCTTGTTTCTGCGTTATTGCTAAAGAAGTAATTCTTGAATCACCTACCCCTACTTTTGACGCTTCTTTGCTTGATACTGTATGGCTAAAATGGGACCAGAGTTCTAGAAC
>JACZUZ010000371.1 GCA_022572905.1 Candidatus Zixiibacteriota bacterium
GAAATTAGTCAATAGGTAGATTTGCAAGGTATAAAGTGTCAGAAACTGTCGGCCAAGCTCCTAGGATCAGTTATCGAAGAGCGCCAAAAAAATATGTTTCACGCCCGACTCAATCACAATGGCTGTATCAGCTATAGCGCCACTTTTAGGGTGAGTGACCTGTATAAGATGCGATCCCAAAGACAATGTAAATGTATGGGGAAGAGGGCTACCTATCTCCTTCCCGTCAATCTTGACTGTCGCTCCCGATATTCTCCCAGCAGTGACCACGATCTTCCCCGAATCCGTCGGCAGAGAGTTATCAACGGCCAGGTCTTCTGTAGGTGTTGTTTTCTCAGGTTCAAGTGGAGCTGCCGCAAATTGAAACGCAAACGATCTTCTCAACTGTTGGCCGGCGATAATCCGGATTGTTTCTGATTTGACCGGATCTATTGCGCTATCGTTCTCCACTCGCAGTGTATGAGTTCCGGGCGAGGCGGTGTGTGTATAACTTGAAACCCCTGACCTTATCAATTGATTGTCAAAATAGATATCGCCCGATGGTGAAACACTGATTATGACTTCGCCAGTATTGTTAATATTGTAGCTATGAGAAACAACGGATACCGCGCCTTCGTTCACACGAATATCCTGTTTGAATTCCGGCGTCGCCGCGTCGGTGTTAAGTAGCGTCACCGAATGGAGTCCCGTATCGATTGTAAATGAATACGAATTTGTTCGTTCGATTAACAATACACCATCAACATAAATATCTGCGTTTGGCTCAATAGTGAATTGAATTGTACCGGTCGGGGAGACAACTCCTGGAGTTGGAGTCGTTGTACTTCCCTCGTCATTAACTGCGGCGGCTTCCGAGTTATTTCCCGAAGGAAAATATTTATACGACCCATAAGAGATCGCGGTCAATGCGAGAACGGCGGCAGACCAATAGGCGATTTTTGTCCAGGGTTTTTTACCGGAATCTGTTAGTTGCCTGATATCGTCGGCCATAACGGTTCTCGTCAGCCCGTCATCGGTTGGCGATGAAGTCTCCGGTTCGTCGGGCAATTTCGAAATTATGTCCTTCAATTCTATCAACATTTCATTTGCGGAACTAAACCTGTCCTTTGGGTTGACTTTGATAGATTTCAGGATTGCTTTTTCCAGTTGCGAGTCAACTTTCGGATTAAGAGAACTGGGCTTAATGGGTTTTTCTCTTTTGGCAATGGCTATTTCCGCAATGTTCTTGCCTCGGAACGGAAGTTGCCCGGTTACCATCAAATACAAAGAGACGCCGAGAGCGTAAATATCAGCCAATGCCCAATTAACTTTCTCTGTCAGAGTAAACTGCTCGGGCGGAGCGAAAAGCGGAGTGCCGCAGAATGTTCCCGGAGCTGTCATATTGGGGTCTTCTTCATCCTTGGCGATGCCGAAATCGATAACCTTAACAGTCCCGTCCTCGCGCTCAATCATGATATTGCTGGGCTTGATATCGCGATGGAAGATTTTCTTTTTGTGCGCGAAACTTAGCGTTTTAAGAATATCGGCCGCGTAGCGCAGGCTGGTCTTGAGGGGGAGTAGTTCCTGATCGGCGATTATATCTTCGAGACTTTCACCGTCAACGAAGTCCATAACAATTACCGCGCGACCGTTCTCTATGAAGAAGTCGAAGATTCTGCAAATATTTTGGTGGGCTCCCAGCCGCGCAACGTTATTGGCTTCCTTTTTGAAGCGTTCCTCATGGCGGGAGTCTTTGAGTTCTTTTAGAATTACGATATGCTCGGAAACATCTCTATGATGAGCGAGATAGACCACGGCCATTCCACCCTCGCCCACTTTGCGGATTAGCTTATAATGACCTCGAAATTCCGGTTCCATAGTGGTTTAAGTATAGTCTCGGACTGTGATTAGCGCAATGAGCGGCCTTGCTAGCGGAATTCCCCCTGACTAAAATCTCACTGACAATATTTTCTAGGAAGCCGCCTCAGGAATCTCGCTGGAAATGAATCGGAAGTGAGATCGAAATCGTTGTTCCCTGCCCGACTGCGCTCTTGGCGCTGATTTCTCCCTTATGAGCGGAAATAATATTGAATGATATCGAAAGGCCCAGCCCGCCGCCATAGCCAACTCCGCGAGTCGTATAACCTGGATCGAAGATTTTCTTGATGTTTTCCTCAGAAATCCCACAACCAGTGTCGGAGATATGCAATCCGATTCGTTCGTCGGCGCTCTGAGTTTTGATTGTAATTGATCCTTTATCGGAAATCGATTCTATCGCATTGACCAGAACATTCATCAAGACCTGATTGATTTCACGTGACTTACATTCGATCTGGGGAATATCTCCGTATTCCTTAATAATAGTTATTTTCTCACCCAGTTGTTCTTTGAGAAGAGTTAGAGTTGCGCCTATTCCTTCGTGAATATCTACCCGCATCAGATCCGCCTGGTCGAGCCGTGCGAAACTTCTGAGAGACTTCATCGTTTCGATAAGTCTTTCCGACGCGTTTCGGCTTGTCTTGGCGGTGTTAAGCAATCCTTCGAGGGCTATTTTCAGACGGGGGTTTTTGTTTAGCGCTGCGGAGTTCGAGTCATCTGCGAAAAAGTCGCGCAAGATTTCGGTCGCTCGCAATGTAAAATCGGTGTTCGAATGAATTGAACCTAAGGGAGTGTTGATATCATGTGCTATTCCGGCCACTAGTTTTCCCAGCGAGGCCATTTTTTCGGA
This sequence comes from Candidatus Zixiibacteriota bacterium, assembly GCA_022572905.1. GTDB lineage: Bacteria > Zixibacteria > MSB-5A5 > GN15 > JACZUZ01 > JACZUZ01. The sequence continues at coordinate 2,708 of JACZUZ010000371.1, forward strand.
CTGCACAAGTTGCGACTGCGTTTCTCGCAAAGCGCGATTGGCTTGCTCTACTTCGGCGCGCATTTTGTTCGATATCGCCAGCTCCGCTTCGAGTATTGCTCTGCCCTGTCTGTCTTTGAGCAATCTTTGGTTGTTTATTTTTGAAGCGAGTATGTTGCCGAATGTGGCCATCACCTGGACATGGTCCGACGTGTAACTCTCCGTCTGGGCGCTTATATCGGCGTAGAG
>JACZUZ010000372.1 GCA_022572905.1 Candidatus Zixiibacteriota bacterium
ACAAAGCAAATTCCGCAAAGGCCAATTGCCAATCCGTCCAGACCGTCGGTAAGATTAACGGCGTTTGACGAGCCGGTTATTACAAGGACTATGAGCGGAACATAGAATATCCCCCATGGAAGAACGAGATTCTTGAAGAAGGGCGCTTGAGTCGCGCCGTACCCTAATTCCGGCGGCGCAATATTTACAATGATAATTCCCACAACAACACCCAGAGATATCTGGCCTGCCAACTTGAATCGACCTACAAGACCCTTTGCCCGACCTTTGACAACTTTGAGATAATCATCTATAAAGCCAATTACACCCAGCCACACTGTTACAAGAAGGGCTACCTGAACATAGAAATTCGTCAAATCAGCCCAGAGCAAAGTCGGAACGACCATTCCCATTATTATTATCAAGCCGCCCATTGTCGGAGTTCCTTCTTTGGACAAATGAGACTTCGGTCCATCAGCTCTTATTTTTTCTTTTATTTGATATTTCTTGAGTATGCGGACAAAGAAACCGCCGAAGATTAAGCAAATAATTATCGCCGTAACCATCGCGCCAGCAGTGCGAAACGTTATGTATCGAAATATATTGAAAGGAGAAAACTGGTCACTTAAAGGAAAAAGCCAATGATAAAACATTATTCGCTCTCCCTCTCAGAAAGTTTTTCCCAGAAAACTTCGATGGCTTTTTCAAGCGCAACTCCGCGCGATCCTTTGAAATAAATCATATCTCCCGCGGACGATTTCCTCGCCAACTCCTCGCCAGCTTCGATGTTGTCATTGCAATTAATAACGTTGACGTTTGTGTTCGAGAATGGCTCCGCTATTTGTTTTGCCAAACCAACAGTTATCAAAATGTGTGTCCCGATTTCTCCGGAGTCTGACAATGTTTTTTGCAACTTCGCTACTTCAGCGCCAACTCTCAGACGCTCGGACTCTGACTTTTCTCCCAATTCAAGCATGTCGCCCACCACCGCAATCTTCCTCCCGGAACTGTCAGATAATTTCATTTTGAAGAAAGACCGCAATCCTGAGATCATCGCATCGGGGCTGGCGTTGTAGCAATCCGCTATCACCGAAATTCCGCCCCGTGTTTCAATCTCTCCCCTCAAAGAGCCGGTCTGCGGCTGATAGCTTTCCAGGGTAGCGGGATAGACCTTTGCCGCCGCCGCAGAGCAAACGGCAAGCGCGCAAATTGCGTTGGCCACTTGATGTTCGCCAAATACGTGTAGATTGACTCTGGCGCCTTCAAATTCGAATGAGCAATACCCGGTTGAGAGATCTGTCGTGACATTTCGCGCGACAAAATCCGCTTTCGAATCGTCTTGAGCGCTAAAACTCAGAACATTCGGGAATAGCCTTCGCGCTTCGTTCAACAGCGCGGAGTCATCGGCGTTAACAATTGCTATTCCGTCCGGATTGAGACTTTTGAAGAGCTGAAGTTTTTCATTCCTGACACACTCGACATTTCCCATTGTCTTAAGATGGGTTGCGCTTATGTTTGTTATTACCGCAATGTCCGGACTCAGTATTGGCGCAAGTTTGGACATTTCTCCTATTGTGGAAACTCCCAATTCGTAAACTCCATATTCCGTATCACCGGGCATTCTCAAGATCGAAAGAGGCATTCCATATAAATTGTTGAAATTCCCGGTTGACTGAAACACTCTGGCGCCACCGGAATTAAGAAGGTGAGCAATCATCTCCTTAACTGTAGTCTTGCCGCTTGAGCCTGTGACACCCAGATAAGTCGCGGGAACCTGATTGCGATAGTGTTTTGCCAGCTCTATTAGCGCGTGGTGCGAATCTCTGACCAGCAATATTGCCGACGAGCTTTGTGCGAATTCAGGAAGCGCCTCGCTTACGAGCGCTCCGGCGGCGCTTTGCTCCAGCGCATTTTGCACATATTCATGCCCGTCCACTCGTTCGCCCTTAATTGCAACAAATAACTCCCCTGGAGAAACAGTTCGGCTATCAATTGAAACGCCATGGAAAGAGGACCCATGAATGGGCTCCACGATATAGGTCGCGCGTGTTATTTCTCTCAATGTTTCAAAACTCAATTTGATCACCTTGTAAGCGCTTGTCTGAGTGTTTGGTTCTCTCTTACTTTCATCAATTCTACCGGGCGCTGGCAGATTGCTTTTGATATCCCGCCTCTGCAAGAGCCTTAATCGTTTCGCTATAATCGCTGAATGTCCGTTTGCCGTTTGAAACCAGCTCAAAATCCTCAGCTCCCTTTCCCAATATCAATACAATGTCTTCTGCGTCGGCTTTTTTAAGCGCCACGCTTATAGCTTCAGATCTGTCCAAACAAATTTGATAGGCGTCACCTTTTAAGCCCGGCTTAATATCTTCTATTATCTTTTTGGGGTCTTCGCTGCGCGGGTTGTCGCTGGTGGCCACAGCCTGATCCCGATGATGAAGCTCCGTCTTGCGGCGCCATCGCACCTGATCGACCTGCAGGGACTCGATGCCCTGAAGGGCGTAAGCGAGGACGGTGGCGACATCGTCATCGGGGCGATGGTGACACAGACCGAAGTCCTGGACTCGGCGCTGCTTGCCGACAAATGCCCGATCCTGGGAGAGGCGGCGGCGCTCATCGCCGACCCGCAGGTCCGCAACTGCGGCACCATTGGCGGCAACGTCGCCAATGGCGATCCCGGCAACGACATGCCGGCCGTGATGATGGCGCTGAATGCGTCCTATACCTTGACCGGCCCCGGTGGAGAGCGGACCGTTGCCGCCCGCGAGTTCTACGAAGCGGCGTATTTCACCGCCCGCAAGGACGACGAACTGCTGACCGGCATTCGCATTCCTGTCCCGGCCGCCGGCCACGGCCACGCCTATGAGAAGCTCAAGCGCAAGGTCGGCGATTACGCGACGGCCGCCGCCGCCGTCATCCTGACCATGGACGGCGGCAGCTGCG
>JACZUZ010000373.1 GCA_022572905.1 Candidatus Zixiibacteriota bacterium
CGACGCCCGAATCATTGGCATACAGCTGAATTGTAGAGAGAATATAGTCTGGGCGATAATCTTTCCAGCGCTTGAGCATTCTGCCATCAATTGCAACAGTCTCTGAACTGTCAACAGTTATGCCATCATAGAATTTGATTCGCGAAAGAGTGTCGAGTCCCGCATAGCGCCGCTCTTCGGCTCTTATAGTCGGCGCTAACAAATTGAAAGCTAGAACGAGCGCGGACGCTCTTAGCAGCGCTGTGGTTAGAGTTTGCGCCCCCATCCCGGCTATTCTTCCTCAAGGTAGAATTCACAAACCAAAAGCCTATCACCGCCTGTATCGGCGATAAGCAAAATATTTGAGCCGAGACTTGTTATGCCCCTCGGCGCTGTTAATCCCAGATTCGATCTGGAGCCTGTACCAGTTCTAAAAAGTTCCTCACCGGAGGGAGAAAAACAGAATACCTGGTTTAGCTTGGTGTCAACGACCCAGATCCGTCCTTCATCATCCTCTGTTACATCCCCCGGTTCCTTGAGGATTCCCTGTCCAAAGTCGCTTAAGAATCCCCCGAACTGATCGAACATAACGATCTTCCCGGCCCGATTATCGCAGACGACGACATGCGAATTTCCAAGAGTGTAAATCGCTCCCGGTGAAACCAAATATCCTCCCGTTGACGAAAAATCTGAATAGAATTCCTTGAATTGATTGAAGCGGTCGAATACAACAATCCTGGTTTGATCTCTATCGCTAATCCATATATCCCCAGTAGATGAGACGCCCACAGCGCTCGGCTCGCCGAATTTAAGCGGATCAGTTTCGTCATACAATTCAATCTTATCGACGTAATTGAGCTCTTGATCAAATCTTTGAATCACCCGCAATTCCCTGTCGGCGACATAGATATTCAAACTGTTATCAACGGCTATCGACTGCGGAGCGCGGAATAATCCCAGTACCGATCCCAATCCGCCTTGTTCTCTAACGGGTTCAAACTCTTTGTTTAGTTTAATAACTCGTTGAGCGCCCTCGTCTATAAAGTAAATATTCCCCGCCAGATCTGATCTGACCGAATGTGGACCGGAAATTGGCTTTTCGAAAAACGCCCCCGGGAGTTCCCTTTTGATGGTGAGCGCCAGAGGTTTTCGCAGAACAACTCTTGCGCGACGATTGCGGAGACTACCCTCACCGCCAAGTTTTTGAACGCAAGCGGTAAATAATATTAGCCCTAGTATCCCTAACGATGATACTCGTAAAACTCTTTGAAGCGGCGCCCCCCGGAGGATCATTAGACGCCCCTCTAAAAGCTTTGCGTATAAAGAAGTTTTAGACCGGTTGCGCTTCTATCTGTTGTAGTTAGTTGAAAAGTTGCGAGTACGGGGGGGCCAGCGGGAGATTTGGCTGGCTTTCGCAAGCCAAAGTATTCATCATCCAAACGTGAGTTTCTTTTCTTAACCGAGCGAATTGCCAGTAGCGCTGCGGCCAGACGATTTACTGCAGCGGCGACAAACATGAATTCGGAATTCCGAATGGCGCTTCGCTGATCGTTATTAAGTTCGCGATACATCTCCTGCGACTCCGGAGAGTCCCAGCGCCAGTCAAATTCCGGGCCGGACGGGAAAAAAGGCAATTCCGGATCAAATGCGCGGCCGAGCGCATTATACTGTTCGCGATTATCGTAAAAAGTAATAGTGCGGTAGAACTCATCGTCTTTACCCTCAGGATCAATCCCGGCGTGTTCCTGCGCAAAACGAATAAAGTCGTTTTCTTTCCAGCTTCCGTAAGATCGGAAACCAAGATACCCCAACCAGATTCCTGTCTCGATTCCCATGAACACTCTCGCCGACTTTTGATCGCCCACATACCAGTGTCCGGCTCCGGGCAAAATGATAGAAAGCGCGAGAGCTTTCACCAGAGATACTTTGTTGCTTGCGGACGACGCTGACAAATTATAATCAATCTCAACCGGAGTATTCTGTGAAAAAAAAGATGCCCTCATCGAAAACACTTCGGAATTCCGGGCAGCGCTTTCCCACTCCGACAGGAATCTCGAATTTTCACCAGCCCGCGCTGATCCAACTATGGCGACAAATACCAGCAGCGCCACTATTCCCGACAAACTTGATTTACGAAAAATACCTTTCATACAATTTCTCTTCGATTAGAACACAAAGTTCATTTTCAGGTGAGGCATAAATGAATAATCAAGTGTAGGCTCAATGGTCGGCATAATCGAGAGTTGCCCGCCGCCCACAGACAGGCTTGAATTTATACTTCTCGCCGTCAAGGCTGCGTCTACAGCAGATAAAATGTGATTGATGATCGCAAAATTAATCATACGATCCCGGGAAGCAAAAGTATCATTAGCGGAGCCGCGCATATCATTATATGTAATCCGCAAATCGGTAGGGTATGGATTTGTCGGGTACTTCCAAAATGATGGGTCTAAAGAATAAACTATCGTATCACCTTCGGCGAGAGACCAGCCATACGAGAATTGCTCATACTTGCCGATCATTTCATAGTATTGTTGAGTTTTGGTTAATGGTAGATGGTGAGAGAAATCGATTCCAGTATCAATGTTCGCGCCGTATACATCCTGAAGATACCGAAAGTATTCTTCTTCACTCCAGATATTGTCCGCGAATGACTCAAATTCCGCCACTTGATCATAACCTTTGTTATGATAATGCGCATAGCCAATCCAAAGCCCTGCCTCCGCTCCGGCAAAGAGCGCTATCTTGGCGATATGTGAGCCGTTGTAAAGCTGGCCCAAACCCGGAACAAGAAGCGAGAGCGCCCCCGCCTTCAACGCGCTCTTCCTTCCCACGATGGGCGTGTTGGAAAAATTATCAAACTCATCGTCATAGCTAAGATAGCTGTTATCGCCCTGACCTAACGCTGAATATGTTGGCTTGGAAACAAAACTCGCACGA
>JACZUZ010000374.1 GCA_022572905.1 Candidatus Zixiibacteriota bacterium
TTTGTCGGATCAATGGTTTGTGAAGATGACTCCGCTGGCAGAGCCCGCGCTGAGAGCTTTTAATGAGGGCAAATTGCGCTTCCATCCCGAGTACTGGGGCAAAACATATTTGCACTGGATGGAAAATATTCGCGACTGGTGTATTTCCCGACAACTGTGGTGGGGACATCGCATACCGATCTACTATTGCGACGCCTGCCAGGAGATTACGGCCAGTGTTACAACTGTCACAACTTGCAAGAAATGCAACAGCGCTGAGATCAGACAGGACGAAGATGTTCTGGATACATGGTTTTCATCGTGGCTATGGCCTTTCTCGACAATGGACTGGCCGGAGGAAACTCCCGAGTTCAAGAAATTCTATCCGACTAAAGTCCTTTCGACAGCATCGGACATAATTTTCCTCTGGGTGGCCCGAATGGTTATGGCTGGATTTGAGTTCACAGGCCAGCAACCATTCAGCGATGTTTACATTCATGGGACAGTGCGCGACACCAATGGCGTTAAGATGTCAAAGTCGCTCGGCAATGGCATTGATCCTATTGAAATAATAGAAAAATATGGAACTGACGCTCTGCGTGTGTCCATGATCCTGGCGACTCCCGATGGACAGGACCCCTGGCTTTCAAAGAATTCATTTGAAATCGGACGGAATTTCATAAACAAAATCTATCAGGTCGCCCGATTTCTAAAGCTTCGCGTTTCTGAGGATGATACCATTGATTTTTCTGAGCTGCCGGAAAGATCGAAGATGAGTTTGCCGGATAGGTGGATACTCTCCAAACTCGAGCGTGCGGTTAAAAATGTAAACGAAGCGATGGATGATTATCGTTTGTCGGCGGCGTTGAAAAAACTATATGAATTTCTCTGGAGTGATTACTGTTCATGGTACGTGGAATTAATCAAACCAGATCAATCCGACCAGCAAATTCCACGCGAGACATTGCAAGTCGCCTTCTGGGCGCTGGATCGCAGTCTCGCGCTTTTGCATCCCTTTGCGCCGTTTGTCAGCGAAGAGCTATTTCATCGCTTAAGAGAAATCCCCGATGACAGCGACAAAGTTTTGACTCTTGGCCCCTGGCCAAAATCTAAAGAAGAGATGATTGACAACAAGATCGAAGAGTCGCTGGATTGTATAAAGACAGTCGTTGAAGGTGTTCGCTCCACTCGCGTCGAGATGAGTGTGCCGCCCGGTAAGAAATGCGATCTTTATGTACGAGTGGAAAAAGAAGATTTCGGAAAACTTCTCGAAGATCATTACAGCTATTTTCGCTCTCTGGCCAAAGTCGATAAGCTTGTGGTCGGGACTGATATAAGCAAGCCTCCGCTTTCGGCGTCAATTGTGGTTTCAGGCGCCGAGCTGTTCTTGCCGCTGGAAGGTTTAATCGATGTCGAAAAGGAGCGAGTTCGACTCGAAAAAGAGCTTGCAAAACTTCGCGGACATCTTGACAAAATAAATCGCAAACTCGGTAACGATGATTTCCTCTCTAATGCGCCGGAAGATATTATCGGTCGGGAAAACGCCAAGAAAACCGACTACGAAGCGCGCATTTCCAAACTAGATCACAATCTTGAACAACTTACCGGTTGGTAGGGCGGGCTCCGGAACTGTCGGTATGAACCTACCACGGTCAATCTCGTTTGACTGGTAGCTCATTAAAGTTTGACTTGCTGATACGCCCGTAGGTCGGGTTCCGTAGACCCTGTTCTGACAGGGGGAAGAAACCCGACAACCGCATTTCATAGAGAAATTGTCGGGTTTCTCACTCAGCTTGCGCTTCATTCGGAACCCGACCTACGGGATTCATTACTTAAATGGAGAGGGCCGCTGGTTCAACCAGCCAGAGGCTGCATCATGCAGTGTGACACTGCCTCAGGCAGTTTCGTTGAGGCCGTATTCTTTGATTTTGTAAAGAAGCGAACGGTAACTTATTTCAAGCAAATCCGAAGCTTTGCGACGATTCCAGTTATTCTTGTTGAGAGCTTCTTTAATCAGTCGGCTTTCCTCAATGGAGACAATTTTGTCAATCCGTTTTTTCAGCGAATAACCTGATACATTCGGATCGAAATCATCAGAGAATGCGCCTCCGCGGGAAAAAGCTGTTCTGGCTTTGTTCTTTGAACCAGCGAGAAGCTCATCGATGATTGTCTCATCGCCACGCACTACGATTTGCTTGATCAGATTCTCGAGCTGGCGAACATTGCCCGGCCAGCTAAATGAAGTGAGTTTTTCCTGGGCCTTGCGCGAGAGCGCCGGTAGGTCTTTTTCATAAAGCTGGTTGTAGCGGGTGACAAAATGATTTACCAACAACGCAACATCTTCGGGTCGTTCGCGAAGGGGCGGCAAGTAAATAGTGATTTCGTTTAGACGATAGAATAGATCATCACGGAAAAGCCTATGCTCAATGGCCTCTTCGAGGTCTTTGTTAGTTGCACAGACAATTCGGACATCAACATGGATCGGATTTATTCCGCCCACGCGCATGAATTCCTGTTGCTCAAGAACCTGAAGAAGTTTTGATTGCAATTCAAGCGGCATATCCCCGATTTCGTCGAGGAACATGACTCCGTTATTGGCAATCTCGAATCTTCCCTGTTTGGTTTTGTGCGCTCCGGTGAAGGCGCCTTTTTCATAGCCAAATAACTCCGCCTCAAGCAAATCGCGCGGGATAGCGGCGCAGTTAACCTTGACAAACGGCATTTTTGCCCGACCTGAACGACTGTGGATAGCGCGCGCGGCTATTTCTTTCCCTGTGCCGGATTCGCCGCGAATAAGAGCAGTCAACTCTGAATCCGCGATCTGCTCGATCAACTCTTTGACCTTATTCATTCCGTCCGATTCACCAACAAAAATATCATACTTCTTTGTGGCGTTCAATTCAGCTTTGAGGCCGCGCACTTC
>JACZUZ010000375.1 GCA_022572905.1 Candidatus Zixiibacteriota bacterium
ATCAAGCTCCAGCGACAGACGAAGTTGATGAATCGCACCATAATATTGGCGAGTTTGCATCAGAATTATACCGAGCACATCATGAATTGATGGATCGCGAGAGTTCAATTTCTCCGCACGGCGAATGCTTGCCAACGCTTCTGGCAGTTCATTGCGTGAATAGTGCGCCTGAGCAAGCCGATACCATGATGCAGTGTCATAGACGTAATAATTGAGTATATTCTGAAAACAGTAAATTGCCGAATCATATTTGTTGTCTTCCAAGTGAATCATCCCGAGATTGTGCCAGGCGCCGCGCGAATTTCTTTTGGCGAGAATTCTACGTTCAAAATATTTCTTAGCAAGAGCATTTTGATTTATGTGGGTGAGAATTGTTCCCCATGGAACAAGCCGATCACCACTCAAGTACGACGTCTGGTAGTGCGGATCATCGTTCAGCGCCGCATCAAGAAATGCCACAGCAATGGCGGGATCGCGCTTTTCAATGATGTTCGGCGTAAGATGAACGATAACGATTACGAACGCGGCCACGGCGATCGCACCGTGATAAGAACTTGGAGTTCTGCCAATGAATCGATATGCTCCCCAAATCGAAAGAGGAATTCCATAGAAACTTAAGATATCCCAATCGCGCATAGCGCCAAGCGCGGGATCAAGCCAGAACGCGGGCAGAAAAGTCACCAGTGCGAAAAGCGCCAGAGTGTTTTCATGACCCGACTCTGTATTTGTATCTTTTTGAAAAAGCGATGTGACAAGTAGGAGTATTCCAGCCGGAGCGAGAAAAAATATAGCATTTCCAACATCGCGCAGATGTTCGAGCGAAAGCGCCCAGTAGGGATTGTTTGTCTCGGGAACGAGAGGAACAAAAACGCCCGGCAGACCGATATAATCCCCGACACCCGCAAATATAATAGACCCTGCTATTAATGTCAGAAAAATTGTTCGATAGATACGGCCGGATTCTATTTCGCGAGAAGAAAGGAATTTCGCCGCTCTAACCGCTAGAACCGCGACTAGAAATGGTAGCGCTATCGCGTGAAACACCCCGGACGTCAGAGCGAATAATACTGCTGGAATAAGAGAAGACAATCCATGCGTATATCTAATAGTAAAATAGACCGACCAAAGTCCCAGCGCCAGCGGCCAGGCGTATGTTTCAATATACCCAAAGAATAACAACACCGCCCCGCTGGAAAGAGCGGAGAACATTATTGCGTTTCTGCTGGAAGTTGATCTGGCAAGTATTCCGGCGATTGCGTAAATAGCCCAAAAGGAAACTACGCCAGCGAGACAGTTGATTGCCGCGAAAGTTACTTTGGGGGTAAGATCAAATAGGCGTAGACCCAGCAGGCACGATTTTTTAAAGAGTATGATCGAAAACGCTTGGGTCCTGTACTGATCAAAAATCAGATCGCCTTGCGATTGCGAAACATGCGCGAGGATAGTGAGACCGTCGCCATAAACAAGGGCTTGCAGGCGCAAACTAATAAATAAGTAGAACAGAAGCGCCGAGATTATTGTGACGGCAATTATGCGGGTGGCCGTACTTGCCTGAGAAAGATCAAATGGAAACTTCCTCAACAAAGATGAGACATTGGCGGCAACTGGCTTGAGAACAAGCGCCGTTGCAAGACCCAATACAAAGAATGTTGCCCATGTGTCAACTACGCTCCATTGGCTAAAGCCCCAAGTTGAAACGCCGGGAAAGAAAGAACCGAGCAGATGCAACGCTATAATGAGAATGAATGGTACTGAGATTAGAAATGCGCTGGATTGTTTGCTCATCTTGACTCGTAGTAAATCTCAAATAGGACGCTATTGTAATGCACGTCGTGACCGATGGCGCATAGCGGCCAGAGGCAAATAGTGTTTTCCTACGCACGCGACGTCAATATTTGATAGTATCGGCGCTGAGTATCATTCTTTTACCAGTGATGTAGCTCTCTCGCTTTTGGAAGAACATTCCCAGAGCGAGTCGAGAAAATATTTTCGCGAGTCGTAGAAGTGTTCTCTGGTAACGAAACCGGTTTCAAGCGCAATTGCTTCAATGTCCGATTCGAGATACTTGTACGAAGAATCCGTGCGTATCGGCTCCCAGGGTCGAAACAAGAATGATTTGCCGATAACGTCGATATATACTTCCTGGGCCTCAAGACTGACAAGGGAACTTCGCATCGCGCCACTGAAAACATCATAAGCGCCATAATGCCGGAATTTCGTAAGATCAAAATTTCCGCCGAGCTCAGTATTTATTCTGGTGAGAAGATTGAGATTGAATTTCGCGGTGACACCGGCCCGATCGTTGTAGGCGGAAAGAAGCGCTTCGATGTCTTTTTTCAAATCAAAGCCGATCAACGCGAGATCGCCACTATTGAGACTATTCCAGAGATTGCGAAGGAATTCACGTGTTTGGGAGGGGCTGAAATTTCCGATGCTTGATCCAAGAAAGAGCATAAGATTTTTTCGTCCGTTGCGGTTGTTAAGCCACTTTATCCCCGTGAAATAATCTGTAACAAGTCCGTATACTTCAAGCGACGGGAAGCTGATTTCGAAATCGGCGACCTGTTTTTCCATAGCGGTTTTTGAGATATCAATCGGCACATACTGAAATTCGAATCCGCGCTCAAGAAAGCTCTCAATCAATGTTTTGGTTTTGTAGCCGCTACCGGAACCAAGTTCGATCAGATTGAATGGCTCATCTTTTACGAAGTCACCTATGCGCTCCTTGTTTTTCTCAAGCGAATCGAGTTCAGAATTTGTGAGATAATACTCCGGCGTTTCTGTTATTTTCTCAAAAAGTTGACTTCCTCTTTCGTCGTACATGTATTTTGATGGAATATACTTTGGACATTCCGACAGCCCGACTAAAACATCCAGCGCAAATTCCTCTTTTCCGCCG
>JACZUZ010000018.1 GCA_022572905.1 Candidatus Zixiibacteriota bacterium
CGATTGACAATCAATGACTTAAGCTATCGTGGCAACTCTTGACTCTCAGTCCTCTCGCTACTGTTTTGGGAGAATCCGTTGGAACTCGGGGCGACCGAAAGAGTTTGTCACCGAGAATTTTTCCACTCCTCGTTCCACTTTCCACTGTGAAATACGCCGTTTCGACCGGATATCCAGGCCCAAAATAAATGTCGTAAGTGATATTTTCTCGCCTTAATTAATCGCTCAGAAATTATCTGATCACTTCATCGGCAACCCTATCAACTGATTAGTGTTATCGACCGACAATAAATAAGCGAGAGGGCTGAATCTATCACGGAAGGACTGCTACTCTGAAGAATGCTGGCGGAGCGGCCCTTGACCCTAATCGCGTGAGACTATAGCCAAATAGAGAGTTTTTCAGAATGAATGTTCAGGCCAAAACAGCGACCTCGAATCGCACGATGGACAAAATCATGAGCGTAATTGGCGATCTGCCATCATCACCGGGTGTGGTTAGTCTGGTGATGGGGATGACTTCGGACTTGAATACCGATATCCGGGCTCTCTCAAGGGCGCTCTCAGCTGATCAATCAATGACGGTCAAAGTTCTCAGGCTATCCAATTCACCATTCTATGGTCGCTCAAGGGGTGTCACAACCCTGGAAGAAGCGATCATGATTCTGGGATTCTTTACCCTCCGCTCGCTGGTGGTGGCAACATCCACTCATGCTCTTTTCAAGAATGAAGACCCGACCGGGTATGAAGAAAAACTCTGGGAGCATTCCCTTTCAACCGCTATGGCCGCGCGAATAATCTCAAGCCACACTCATAGCAACGTTATAGAGAAAGCCTTTATATGCGGACTTATGCATGATCTGGGAAAACTGATATTCTTGCAGAAGATGCCGGATGAATACCAAAAACTGGTGTCGCGAGTGGAATCCGAGGGGAAGACCTTCATGGAATTAGAGGACGAGGTATTCGGTTTCAATCACGCCGAGTTAGGTCAGGCTATTCTCGAAAACTGGAGTTTCCCCGACGAGTTTTGCGTAGCCATACGCGATCACCATAATCCCGAACCAATTTCGGCGGAAAAGCCAGCCGCCCCAATCAGTCTTATTGTCAATCTCGCCAATGTGCTCGCAAAAGAGATAGGAGTTGGATTCTCGGAAACAAAATCGTGCGACATTGCTGATTTGCCCGCTGCTAAATTTCTGGGTCTGGATACGGAGACGCTTCAAAAAATGACCAAAAAACTCAAGACGGCATTCGACGAAGAGAAGCGACGATTCAGAGAGTAGAATATCCAGACTTGAAAACAAACTCACTTCGAAAACAAACTCTCCGACGGTTAGATCGATTTAGTGTTTCCGGCGCCTTACCATCATTACCGCAGGTGATCTTGAAAGTCCGCAAAGTAGCCGAAGCGCCTCATTCCACTGTCGCGGATCTCGCCAATATCATTCTGTCAGATCACCAGTTGACTACGCGAGTTCTTCGCATGGCCAATTCTGTTTTCTGTCGCGAATTTTCAACTAAAGTAAAAACTGTCACTCAAGCGATAATGCTCATGGGTTTTCAGGAGATAAGAGAGCTCTATTTTTCTATGGCGATCTATCACACAGCCAGATATCTGGACAATTGTCCCAGTTTTGATTTCCGAACATTCTGGAGCAAGTGTCTGGGTGTAGGTGTTATCGCAAAACGCCTTGCTCAGCGGATTGGTATGAGCGATCCCGAGGAAGTCTTCACAGCCGGATTTCTTTGTGATATCGGTCAGCCTCTGCTCGCTACTATTTGTCCAGAAGAATATAAAGACATAATTAAAGAAAATCAGACAAATCCTGATCTCTGTGAGCTCGAACAGGAAGCGCTGGGTATGGATCACCCGGAAGCCGGCGCATGGCTTGCCACAAAATGGAAACTCCCTGCGAATCTAATAAAACCTATCGAGAATCATCATCGCATTGACCTAAACGACACCAGCGTCAACACTGAGCGTTTAACAGCGCTCATCGCGCTTGCCGATGAGCTTTATCCAATGGTAATCTCAAAATGCGCTCAAGACATAGAACACCTGAAAGAGATTAAAGAAAACTTCATGATGCTGTTTGGGTGTAACGACAAGATCATTGATCAAATAATCGAAGAAGGCAGAGAAGACATTATGAAGATCGCCTCGGGATTGAATGTTGAGATTACGGAAGCTGAAGAATTCGAAGTTGAGTCCAATCAAGCGGACACCGCATCACAACTCATAGCAAGAGAAGTACAACTCTCAGTTATTAAAAACCTGACTGAAGCGCTCTCTAAGGCCAAAACTGCGGGTGAAGCGCTCAGCATTATAGTTGATGGAACTTGCTCCGGATTGGAATTCGGAAAAATAACGCTCTTCAAAGTCTCTAATGATCTGACACAGGTAACTGGCGTAATTGAAAATTCTTCAGGGGATAAATCCGCGGTTGGTAATTTCAAGTTTGATGTGTCAATGAAAAACTCGCTCTTTTATCCATCAGTCAAACACGGGAACGTTTATTCCAGCTCCGAAAAAGATCCTGCTAATGACAAAAAACAAATAGGCACGCCTGAAGAGCGCTCCCTGAATTTATCGAGCTTTGCGACGATTCCCGTCAGAGTAGGTGACAAGTCCCGCTTTATCCTTCTGCTTGAGCCTAAAGTAAAATTCGAATCCGTTGACGAACAAAAACTTCGCACAGCTACTATACTCTGTAATAAAGCGTCTCAATCTCTGGAAAAATTTCTGCTTAATGAAAAACTCCAGGGCGCCGAGAACGCAACCCAACGAGTTTAAATCTAATTCGACCGACTTTGAAGCTCTCAATAACAGATTAAGAATTTTCAGCTTTGTGACACCAACAACGCTACTTGATCAACATCATTGACTTTGATGCGGTGAACGCGTCAGCTTTCAACCTGTAGAAATACACACCCGAAGGTTGGCTTGCTCCATCCCAACTAAATCGCAAAGTTCCGGCTTCGTGAGCGCCTGTAAACCGTTCCACAACTCGCCCTAAAATATTGTATATTGTAAGTGTATATACTGACTTATGTGGAAAGTCAACTTCAATAGTAGTGCTTGGATTGAATGGATTGGGATAATTTTGCCTGAGAGCAAATATTGTCGGAAGAGTTGCGCCGTTTGCGTCGCCGATTGACGTTTGGAAATCATAAACCACCACCAGCGCATTACCGTTATAATCCGCCGCCTCGATTTTGATTGGAGCTATATCACTGCGAATAATTGCTCCTGGAGCGATTCGCTCTGTTCCGATGCCTCGCTCACTTACATCAGAGACCAAAACTCGCGAAGAGGCATTATCAGGACCGGTTTTTAGAGTCATATTTTCGGCGAGAAGTTCAACTTGCGCGGAACTTGGGAATTCAAAAAAGATTGCTCCCAACCCTCTGTCGCATGAGTAAATCCTAGACACATTTGAGATAATCACTGTATCCGCAAAATGATTCAACTCAGATACATCTACCGCGTCTCCTGTGACATGACGAATGAAATAAACAAAATCCTCCAGAGTGGGAGAGTTTCCGTCAATATTGATGTCCGCCGCGAAAATTGAGCTCTCGAGATCATAATAATCTCGAAGGTAACCATTAACCAGCCACATACAATAGAGTACTCCATCCGCGATCTCGAACCCCAAACCGTTCAGATTCAAATCACCTCGACCGTCAATTTCTATCGGACAAGCAATACCTACTCCCCCGTTTAGGAATGAGATATTTCGCCTAACGCCTCTGCGCCATCCGAAAGAAGTGTCGCATTCCAGCGGTGCGCCACCATTCGTTGGAAACACGGCGAATGGATCAGTAAGTTCAACCCGTCCGCTGTCAGAGCTATCCTCGATTAATTTCTGAAATTCAAAAACGCGATTGCTCGAAAACAGCTCATTGCCATCTCGCGAACTAAAAGCGTTATCACCGCAATCCAGCCACAACCAGCGTATCGGAGCAAAATTACATATGAAATTTCTGTCATTAGATACCAGGAAATTTAGTGTCGCCAGCGTATCGCCGAATCGAAGGATATAATCATTCGGAGTTGTAGGTCCATTATTTGTATTGGCAATCGCGATAACACGGAGCTTGCTTGTCGGACAGTCGCCAGTACAGCTACCATTCGGGCCAAAACGATACGTGAAGAACTCCCATCCGTACTTTACAAATATATTGCCCGCAGTAGCTCCTGTGAATGACAACACTTTTGAATCATATTCTATCATGAAATCAAATCCACCAGATTCGAGCAAACCATTATCGATAACAATGTGAATTTGTTGATGTGCGCCAGGCAATGCGTGCTTCGTTTGAGAAATCCTTACTTCCAGAACGCCTTTGGAATAATCGAATAGACTAGAATCAGATGAAACACCCAGCGCATGGCCGAAATAATCGGCCGCGTCTAGCGAAAGAAGCTGTCTGTCGCAGGAAATAATTTTGCCAGGTGATATTTTTTCTTTACCGAAGCTATAGACTATCGCTCGTGTGGCGCCATTGTGAAAAGCAGTGCGCATGCTCATATTATCAGCCAGAAGCGTTATATCCGCATCGCCTTCAAAAGTAAAATACGCCGCGCCCAGTTCTGTGTCGGTAACATAGACGCTGTTACGACAGAAAATTACGGCAGTGTCAGCGAAATGGCTTGATCTATCAATCGCGATTGAATCATCAGTCATTATCCTCATCATATTCACGAAATCTTCAACAGAGGTAAGAACGCCATCCCGATTAATGTCAGCCGCGCTGGCGCCAGCGCCATGAGTTAAACCTGATGACTCATCTCCATAAACAAACCAATTACAATAAATTTTCGCGTCGTGTTCCTCAAAGGGAATTAAGTTGCCATTAATATCTCCCCGATCGTAATAATCGGTCGGACACGGAAATTGCATACCTCCGTTCTTGAAATCGATCAATCTCGGATAATGAATTTGTTGAGCGGGTATTTCCGCAAACTCAATGCATTCTTGCGGCGCTCCACGCAGGGTCGGTAGTGGTTTGTTCGAATCGGTTACGTCTGCGCGACCGTTTGGTGAATCGCTACCGCCTGTAAAATTGTAATCATAAACGCGGGAACTAAAGTATGTGCGCCTCCCCCGAGAGCTAAACAGTGTATTGTCGTCGCATTCAACCCACAACCATCTAAGCGCCAAGAACGAACATAAGAGATTTCGACTGCGAGAGGTTTTGAAAAAAAGATGAACAAGCGTGTCGCCCGGTTGAAACAAACCCGTAGATGGGCCGCCTCTCCACCCGCGATCATCCCGCGCGCCACGAACACTAATAATTCCATAATCTTTTAGCGCTCCCGTATCACTGAGCGTTGAGAAATCATTCTCAAATTCGCTCCAGCCCCTGTCATCAAAAATATTTCCCGGAAAAACTCCCAGAAACGACATGTCTGACTTGCCAAATCCAACTGATAGATCAAACTCATTAAACCAGCCCGAACCGGAATCATAAACTACCGATATCCGCACGACCTGATTTTGAAATACGGAATACTCATCACTCAATCGCAAACAGATTGGCGCTTCGTGCAAGACAGTGAATATCATTGCGCAGGTGTCCGCTTCTATTTTATCACTGACTTCAATCAGAATCTCGTAATCAGTGTCAACTCTATGCGCGTCCCGTTTATCCGCCGAGAAAACAATCCTTGGCCCCCTCTGATTTATTGACACTTCGCCAAATGGCTTCGGGTTGATTTCTAGAATCCTCAAAAAAATCGCGTCACAAGGGTCTCTATCGGATATAGAAACTCTGGCTGACTCGACAGTGGAACCGCGCACAACGAATGTCGTATCAGGACAAGAGATTGTTGGTCTGTTGTTAGTCACAATAATTCCAGTGACGCATGTGTATTGCTGTGTTGTGTCTTGATCTAAGAAGTAGACAACTGTCACATCAACCGTGTCACCAACATCCAGAGGGGAGGGCAGGTACTCTATCAGACCGGAGGAGTCAAACCGCACACTACCGTGACCGTCAGAATAGGCTCCAATTATTACCGCAGAAAACTCGCTGCCAATCTCTTCGAATACATCAAACGGAATCACATCACAATGACTGCCTGTGACTAGTCGGCCACAAACCGCAATCGCCTCCAAGGGCGCAAAGATAATTAAAGCCGCAACAGAGAATTCGCGGAAATATCTGAAATAGATGTTCATAGCCCTTAAGTAAGATGGAAACGGAAGTGATTATACCTGAAAGTAATGTCCCGATTATTAGCCAGGACCCAGATCGGCAAGAACTGTCCTCACAATATAACGCTCTTCCAGATTCCGGCAAGCGCAATTCGCCTGACTATTTCACGCGATATTCATGCCCGAGACTATATATATGGAAAAATTGGACTATATTAGCGACGCAGGGGATTGATCTTCTCCGTTGAGATAACGATATGAGCCAGAAGCTCTTTGAAAAATAATATGAATAACACTTTCGACATAATAGTAATCGGGGGCGGGCATGCCGGGGTGGAAGCCGCCCTGGCGGCCTCGCGCATGGGCAAGCGAGTGGCGATTATGACACTCGATCGCGCAAAGCTGGCCCTGATGTCCTGCAATCCCGCTGTGGGCGGATTGGGTAAGTCTCACATAGTCAAAGAGATAGACGCATTAGGTGGAATAATGGGGCTGGCGGCGGACACGGCCGGAATGCAGTATCGCCGTTTGAATCTCTCGCGCGGTCCGGCTGTCTGGGCCACCCGAATCCAATGCGACCGCGACAAATACAATGATTATATCTGCGGCGTTGTCGCTGACGATTCAAATATCGAAGTCATCGAAGCCGCCGCCGGGCGCCTGGTAGTAAAATCAGGACATATTGTCGCGGTACTGACTGAGGAAGGAGAATCGGTTGGGTGTCGGGCGGTGATAATCGCCAGCGGCACATTCTTAGGCGGGCTGATTCATATCGGCCAGAAAAAAATCAAAGCCGGACGCTACAACGAAAAAGCGTCGTATCGGCTTTCGGAATCGCTCAGGGAATTCGGATTTGAAATCGGCCGACTCAAGACGGGAACACCGCCGCGACTTGACGGCGACAGTATCGACTACACTAACTGCGAAATTCAGCCGGGCGACATTCCCGCGCCGCTGTTTTCATACAAATCCTCTCAACCGTCTAAACCTCAGATTCCCTGTTACTTAACCTATACGACCGCGAAAACAAAAGAGATTATCGGGCGCAATTTGAATCGCTCACCAATGTTCACAGGCCAGCTCAATTCCACCGGACCGCGTTATTGCCCGTCAATCGAGGACAAAATTCACCGCTTCCCCCACAAGGAAACTCATCAGATTTTCCTCGAACCCGAAGGCGCCGGAACAAATGAAATCTATCCCAACGGATTTTCCACTTCACTCCCGGAGGAAATCCAGCTAGCGGCTATGCGCACAATTATTGGACTTGAGAAATGCAAATTCACGCGCCCCGGCTATGCGGTTGAATATGACTATTGCCCCGCTTATCAGATTCGACCGACTCTTGAGACTCGCCGGGTGGAGGGGCTTTATTTCGCCGGTCAGATCAACGGAACCTCCGGCTACGAAGAGGCTGCCGGTCAGGGTCTGATGGCCGGGATAAATGCGGCCCTGAAGATCGACGGGCGAGAGCCATTAATACTCGACCGAAGCGAATCATATATCGGAGTAATGATAGACGACCTCGTAACTCGCTCAACTACAGAGCCATACAGAATGTTCACATCCCGCGCGGAACATCGTTTGAATCTGCGTGAGGACAATGCCCGCGACCGATTAATGGGCTATGGCAGAAAGCTTGGCTTGATAGCGCAGGGAGAATTCGACAAGTTTTCAAAGCTCCAAGTAGCTACCAGAGAGGAAATGGAGCGTCTTGAAAAAGTTCGACTGGATGTCTCCCGACTCGGCGGCCTCCCACTACAGATAAGCCGCAAGAACAATTTCAGCCTTGCGGATCTTCTGCGGATGCCCAAAGTGCGCTATGAAGATTTGCGCGATCTCGACCCTTACTTAAATGGCGATGATCCAGACACGCGCAAAGAAATAATCGAACGGGCTGAGATTCGCATTCGTTATGCGGGCTATATTGAAAAACAACGCCGCGAAATTGACAAATTCAAAAAAATGGAAACCGAGCAAATTCCGGAAAGTTTCGATTTCGAATCAGCCAAGGGTTTGAGAGCCGAGGCGCTTGAAAAGCTCGTACGCTATAAACCATCATCATTGGGCCAGGCCGGTCGAATTGAGGGGATAACCTCCGGCGATCTTTCAGCGCTGGCAGTCTGGATCAAGCGACATCGCCAGTCTCCACCGATGGCCAAGCCCGCGCCGCAGACAACCTAGGACACCACTGCCCCTCGACGTCACTTCAAATTTTGCAAGTCTTTACGGTTCAAGAGATTCTGGATCAATTTGGTGGTGAAGATATTTTCTTGCCTTACATAGACTTAGCTCTCGCCAATAGCGTCACACATGGATTGTTTTCACGTGAAACATATCTGCCAGAACTCAAAAAGCTTATCGCGGACTGCCTGATTCCGTTTTCGGGCCTAATCCCGAATTTGACTCTTGAGGACTATCGGCAACTACTCGATATTGGCTCTGGTGGAGGATTGCCAGCGCTACCCCTAGCTATTGCCAACCGGGAAACATCAATCACAATGGTAGAGCGGAATCAAACCAAGGCCGCCTTTCTGAAAATGGCCCTTTCCAAACTCGATCTCAATGGAGAAGTGAGATCAATCGATCTTTCTTCCCGCCTTTCTTCCGATTTTTCTTCAAGAAGTCGACTCGATCCTTCAAGCGAGGGATTTGATCTGGCGACAATGCGCTGGGTTAAGGCCACCGATTCAATGTTGAAGGAAATTTTCAATTATCTCTCTACCGGCGCATCCCTGGTTTATTATTCCGCTGTCCCGGAAAATTTGAAAGACTCACCGCGCTGGAAGTGTCAGACATTTTCGTACCGATTCAGCGACGATACTCTGAATTCTAGAACGGTAACGAAAATCACTCTTCGCTGATTTCTCAGGTCCCGAATCCATATTACTCCCGCTCATCCCACGCCCCACCCCCATGGTACGCAGACAAATTAGGTTCGTGCTGAAGCCCTATGTTTCACGTGAAACATAAGGCTGAAATATTTCTCGGTAGATTCGAGGGTTTTTATTTTGTTCTGCGTTAAGTGGTTATTAACCTCATTTAGAGGGGCTGGACTTACATCTTTTTTTGAAGGAAAAACTTATGTGTCGCACAATAGCGATCGCTAATCAAAAGGGCGGCGTTGGGAAAACCACCACCGCCGTCAATCTCGCCGCCTGTCTGGCGCTGGCTGAAAAGAAGACTCTACTCATTGACATGGACCCGCAGGCCAACAGTGTCTCGGGAATGGGATTTAGCAAGAACGCTCAGAATGGCTCGGTTTATGACGCTCTGGTCGGGAATCGCCCGATAGATGATATGGCCTGTGAAACAGATATTCCCTTTCTGAATCTCTTGCCTTCAAGTATTGCCCTAGTTGGCGCCGAGGTGGAGTTGGTGGGAATGATCTCGCGTGAAACTCGTCTGCGCGACGCCCTCGAACCTCTCAAGAACAAGTTCGACTATATAATTATAGACTGCCCTCCGTCACTTGGTCTGCTTACTATCAATGCCCTGACCGCGGCGGATTCGATTCTTGTCCCGGTGCAATGCGAATACTACGCCTTGGAAGGTTTAAGCCAGTTATTGCAGACTATCGATCTGGTCAAACAAAGATTGAATCCTGATCTCAAAGTAGAGGGCGCTCTTTTGACCATGTATGATAGCCGACTCAATCTTTCCAAGCAGGTCGCCGAGGAAATTCGCAAACATTTCGGGGGAAAAGTCTATAATACTACGATCAAGAGAAATGTACGCCTCTCCGAGGCGCCATCATTTGGAAAACCTATCGTCTTATATGATATATTATCATCCGGCGCTGAGAATTATCTGGCGCTGACAAGCGAAGTTATGGGAGCGAATAATTAAATGAAAAAAATAGCCTTGGGTCGTGGCCTTGACGCATTGATTCCGCAAGGAGTCGAAAGGATTATACAGAACGATTTTGCAGGTGAAGTGGACATTAACACTATTGTGCCCAATCGTTTACAGCCGCGACGAACATTCGATTATTTCAAACTCATGGAACTTTCCGCCTCTTTCAAGAAAGAGGGAATCCTCCAGCCGCTGGTGGTCATAAAGCAAGAAGAAGGCTATATGATAGTAGCCGGAGAAAGGCGTCTCCGCGCCGCTAAGATGGCCGGTCTGGAGAAAGTTCCCGTGCGAGTTCTCCCACCGATGGATGACACGCGACTGTTGCGTCTTGCTCTTATTGAAAATCTGCAACGCGAAGATCTAAATCCGATTGAGGCGGCGCACGCCTACAAACAGCTTATTGAGAAGCATAATTTAAGCCAGGCCCAGCTTTCCGATGAACTAGGCAAGTCCCGACCAGCGATTTCAAATACGATTAGATTGTTGAGTCTACCCGACGAAGTTAAGATTCTGATCAGTGAAAACAAATTGACTGAAGGTCATGCGCGCGCGCTATTATCTCTCCGAGAGCCGCAAGAACAAATCGATCTGGCGAGAAGATTTGTGGATGATTCGGTAACTGTTCGTGAAGCCGAACAGGTGACCCGCAAACCACGCAAACGCAGGTTAATTCCAAAAACCAAGGACATAAATATCAGAGAGGCAGAGACTTTCCTCAAGCGCAAACTATCAACGTCTGTGAAAATAAAACCCGGACTAAAAAAAGGCTCGATTAATATTGAGTACTATGGCGCCGAGGATCTCAATAGACTGCTGGATATTTTCCAAACTCTGCCATGAATCCGTATATCTGTTGCGAAGAGCAGAATAGAGAAACTAAGTGAGTAATCGAACCGGAATACAACCGACGCTGGGCCTCCGCTTTGTGCGTGGAGATAGCAACGCTGTGTCTACGGGAGGACTGCAATTCCAGCTCTGGCCTCCCGGTAGATTTATGTTAATCGTGTCGGCTATTTCGATTCTGTTTTTGACTCTCATCTATCTCTTAACTCTGGGTAGACTAACAGATTATCGGCTCGAACTGAACCGGCAACAAATGCAACTCGATTCTTATCGCGTGAAAGTAATGGAGCTGGAAACCAATCTCATCAAGGCCCAGGAAATGGTTTCGAAAATCGCACGTCTCGCGGGAGTAGAATTCGAATTCAACCCAATATCGACGAGCCGAGACATAGCCTCTAAAAGAATAGCCACCAGCGCCTCCATGTTCGGGACACCGACAGACTTGACCATACCATTCGGACTACCCTTGAAAGGTTATGTCACTCAATGGTATATGGATGACGAATCCGGAGACCCCAAACATCCCGGAATAGATATGGCGGTGGCGGAAGGCTCGCCGGTTCTGGCCACCGCGTCAGGAATTATCAGCTTCGCGGGTTCAGATCCGATTTATGGCCTCACAGTTATA
>JACZUZ010000376.1 GCA_022572905.1 Candidatus Zixiibacteriota bacterium
AAAGAGCCGACTGCATCTTGCTCTTTCGCAGCAGTTTGAAATGGCGCGTGCAGAGGCGTTGAAAGATTTGCCAATAGCTCAAACGCTCGATCCGCCCTCGTATCCATATCTGAAGACATCCCCACGACGCACTGTAATTGTTATTACATCAACAATTACGGCGCTTCTTTTGGCGCTTTCATGGGCGTTTCTAAGAGAACGGATTGGAGCGTCAATGGTTCGAGAAAACAAATCTTACGCAGGGCTAACAGATGACATGTCCAGAGCGTTTCCTGTGATAACAGAAAAATTGAGATCACGATTCAGCTCAGTTGCGCTGGAAAAAAAATAGACCAGAGATGAAACGATCAAACCAAATGAATAGAATGTCTCTTCCGACAAGCTCGTTCGCTGCGCACAAGTCTGAAACCAAAGTTTTAGGACCGTGGCAAATTCTCCTGGTGGCTGGAGCGCGGCCAAATTTTGTAAAACTCGCTCCGCTTTACAATGAGTTGAGCCGACGCAACTCGATATTTGATCCGATAATCATGCACACCGGGCAACATTACGATAGAAAAATGTCAGATATCTTTTTTGAAGAACTAGATATCCCTACGCCTCAAATAAATCTCGGTGTTGGGTCAGGCTCACACGCCACTCAAACAGCAAAAATAATGATAGAAACCGAACGAGTTCTGATGGAGCGCAAACCCGATTTGGTTGTAGTGTTTGGCGATGTCAATTCGACCATGGCTGCGACAATTGCCGCAACGAAACTTGGGATTCCGGTCGCCCACGTAGAAGCCGGGCTGCGTTCATTTGATCGAAACATGCCAGAGGAAATCAACAGACTGGTAACCGATGTTCTCGCGGATTTGCTATTGACTCCATCAAGCGACGCTGATCGCAATCTCCTAAACGAAGGAATAGCGCCGCAGAAAATTGTGATGGTAGGGAATATCATGATCGACACTCTCGTGAAATTCGCCTCGAAAGCGGACGAGTCGAAAATACTGGATAAACTGGGTGTCGAATCTAAAAAATTCGTTCTCTTGACAATGCACAGACCTGGTAACGTTGATAATAGCGAATCAGTTTCCGCACTTATTGAAATAATCGAATCCCTTTCGAAAGATTACAAAATTGTATTTCCAGCGCATCCTCGAACTCGGCGCAACTTGAAGGAACTGGGTCCAAGAGCCAGGCGCATTGTGGGTGGCGAGCTTAAGAATCTGATCATCACTGAGCCTCTGGGATATCTTGATTTTCTTAAACTTCAAAAAGAATCTGCGGTTACTCTGACTGATTCCGGAGGAGTTCAGGAAGAGACAACGTATCTTGGAACCCCTTGTTTGACTCTTCGTCCGAACACCGAAAGACCGATTACTATCTCTCACGGAACAAACCATCTATTGGGACTTAATCCGAAGAGCGCCATAGATCATGCACGCCGATTCATGGAAAACACAAAATTTGAATCTCGTCGTCCGCCAATGTGGGATGGAAAAACATCCGGACGAATTGCAGACGCAATGGAGAGATTTCTTTCTTCCCGCTCCATCGAAAAACAAAGCGCTCCAGTGAGGAAAAATATACGCACAGCCGCGATGTAGGCGCTGATAGGATAAGCGCGGAGATAGTTTCTGAATCACTTAACGAAATTCTAAGACAATGAACACGTCCACCCAAAAGACTCAAATTATTTTCAAAAGAAATCTGGCGAAGAAAATCGCTGGAAAAGCGATGAATTATATTAAGAGGCTCTCTCTGCCACTCAACCCTCCAAATATTGTTACGACTGAAGATTTAGAAAAAACACTGGTTGAGTCGGGGTGGGGTAGTTTCAATAACTTTCTGAGTGTTCGTTCTGAGAAACCTTTCTTTTTCCAAAAGATGGATAAGGAGTTTATTCGAAATGAATTCAAGAAGCTTTTTCCGGAAGCGTTTGAAACTATAAGAGAAAAATCGCAAAAATGTCATCAGCGCGAATTCAATGAGCTTGGATCCGGATTTGTAAAGCTCAGCTCTTCCGAAGAGGGAATATGTTGGCGCGAGGATTTTAAGAGCGGAATAGTATGGCCATTAAAAAATTATCTCAGTGTTCCGATTATTATCGACGATGATATTTCAGACATAAAAACTATTTGGGAGTTGTCGAGATTTCAATTTGGGATCAGTTTAGCTCAAATGGAAATACTAACCGGAGACACAAATCACCGCGAAAGATTTATAGCTCTGGTGGACGACTGGATGACGGGAAATCCATACCCATTGGGACCGAACTGGATCTGCCCGATGGAGCTTGCTATTCGCTCAATCAATCTGATTTGCGCGGTAGAACTATTTCAGAATACTACAAAGTTGCCGGAAGACTTCATGCGAAAACTATGCGCGTCTCTGTTCCAGCATGGACGACACATAAAGGAAAATATCGAATTTGTCGGTCGTGGCGCGAATACGAATCACTACCTAGCTGACCTGGTAGGTCTTCTGGCGCTTGGACTATTTTTTGACAGAGTTACTGAGGCGAAAGAGTGGCGCGAGTTTGCAATCTCTGAATTGGAACAAGAAATAATCTCGCAAACAACTGAAGATGGTTATTGCTATGAATCCAGCATGAATTATCACTTGATGGTTTGTGAGTTTTATCTTCATGCTTTCACTCTCTGTCGCGCCAACGCTCTTGATTTGTCTGTGCCGTTTATGCGCCGACTGACTAAAATGATTGAATTCACTCAGAATTCAATTGGACCCAACGGAAAGCTGCCTAACATCGGTGATAACGATTCGGGTCGATTGTTAAAACTTTCCGAACGCCCGGATCGTGATCCGTCCTGGATTCTTCTCTGGGCGCGCATGGAAGGTATTGGTCCACTCGATTTCGTTCCGACCCAAACGATTACACCGGAGTCT
>JACZUZ010000377.1:0-1181 GCA_022572905.1 Candidatus Zixiibacteriota bacterium
ACAAAGCGTCTACATATCAGTAGTCACCCCGGTTGTCGGGGGGAGGAATAAACATGATTTTACGATTTGGATTTTATCGTTTCGCGTTTGCCTTAGCGATTATTGTAGTTTTTCTCTCTACAGCCATATCCGCTCAAACATATAACTCCATCTGGGAGGCGTCGTCGGGCCAGTTCCCGGATGAGTTGTGCCCGCCGTGGCGTTTGATAAACACAGCGGATATCGAAATCCCCACGCTCGAAGGTGACACGCTCGTGCTAATGTCCTCATCCAACGCGGAGTTCATCTGGTATGGGCAAGCGTCTACTGTAGGGGTTCCCCTTATCATGCCAGACACTTTTGTTATTGAGTTTGAGGCAAGGTTTGTTAGTGGGACCCAAACATTGCCGGGCTACACATCTTGTTTCATTCCATTTTTTACAGGCTCCGAAACCGGTGGAGCATTGTTTATAGGTCAGGACGAACTCTTTCTTTGGTCTGATGTGGGCGTAAAAGGAGTTCAGGCTTCCCTGGACACTGATAACGCATTTCATATATATCGTATAGTTGTGACCTCACTTAGCTCTGTTGAAGTTTACTATGATGATTCCTTAACGCTTACCGGTTCGATATTTTCTCATCCGAGGTTAGGATTCGTTCCGACAATTGGCTTTGGTGATGGGACTGCAACCGCATCTGGCGAATCCCGCTGGACCTACTTCAAGCACAACGCCTATGCATTCGACACTGACTCAGATGGTGACGGCATTTTCGATTCCTGCGACAACTGTATAAACATCGCCAACGCTGATCAGGCCGACGCCGACAGCGACGGCGTGGGTGATGCTTGCTGTTGCTTAGTAGCAGGAGATGCCGACGGCGGCGGAGATGTCAATATCCGCGACGCCATCTACATTGTGAAGTACGCCTTTACGCCAGGCAGTCAGGCGCCGCCTTGCTGTGATCAGGCGGACGCAGACGGTGGTGGGGACGCTAATATCGGAGACGCCACATTTATTGTGAATTTTATCTTCCAGAATGGCCCCGCTCCAACTTGTCCGATTCCAGGTAATCTAGTTTGCTTGTAGAAAATTTGAACGATAAGTCAAGTAGATATGGCTATTTAGAGGCTTCAACCAAGATCGCGGCCACACCTGCCCACTCCACAGAAGCAACTCGCGAATAATTCCAGTCAAATGTCC
>JACZUZ010000377.1:1191-2891 GCA_022572905.1 Candidatus Zixiibacteriota bacterium
ATGGTTGGGTGACCCACGGGCTTGCCCTGGGTGTTTTACCTGACTACTCTCTTCCAGCCGAACCAGGAAGAAATTGTCAGGACCGAAGCGCTCTTGACCTACAAGGACAGGGTGGGTCAAGGCACTACCCTACACAGATTATATATCTGGATTAGAACGTGTAGGGGCGTCGCTTGCGGCGCCCGACCTACATTTTCAAGCGGGATTATTTCAATTAAGCAAAAAAGGGGTCACTCCGACCACTTGGCCCCTTGACCCCCCTTTTGAGGTTGACTTATCCCAGGATAGCTGTAAATTATTAGCGCTTTGGCAGGAGGACTGCCAATTTTTTTATGGTGGCCATGGAAGCCAAATGCCTGGCAAATTACAGAAATTAGGGACAAAATGTCATTTGAAAATCTATCGGATCGTGAGCGTGCTGTACTTTCGCATTTGATTGACCATTATGTAAGTTCGGCTACTCCGGTTGGTTCGCGGGTTCTCGCAAATCAATACTATAAGGACCTTTCG
Source organism: Candidatus Zixiibacteriota bacterium (assembly GCA_022572905.1). Taxonomy (GTDB): domain Bacteria; phylum Zixibacteria; class MSB-5A5; order GN15; family JACZUZ01; genus JACZUZ01. The sequence goes on from JACZUZ010000377.1 coordinate 1,702, forward strand.
TCGGCCTCTATTCGCAATATTCTTCAGGACCTGGAAGAGCAGGGACTTGTGGCTCAGCCACACACATCCGCCGGACGGGTGCCTACTGATACGGGATATCGACTGTATGTCGATACTCTTTTGAAAGCCGAGCCTCTTACAGAAAGCGAAAGAGAGAGAATTCGTTCGTCGGTTTCCGGGGCGGGGAAAAGTATCGATGCCATTCTGGGACAGACCACTCGTATTCTGGCTGAGATTGCTCATCAGATGGGTGTGACTGTCGCTCCCAAATTTGACCAGGGAATACTAAAGCGATTGCAACTTGTGCGAATCAGCTCGGAGAGAATTCTGGTGGCTATTGTTGTAAAATCCGGATTAGCGCAATCGGTAATACTTGAAGTTGAAGCCAGAATCAAGGACGATGAATTGACGACCTTGGAATCTATTCTGAATGAGAAATTATCGGGTTTGAAGCTGGGGGAAATCAGGCGGACCATTTCGGCTCGCCTTTCCAGCGTCAAAGGCAATGCGCGCCTTTTGAAGCTCTTCATTGATACTGAGTCGGTTGTATGGAATCAGGAAAGCGATTCGCAAGCCCATGTTGTCGGGGCGGAGAATTTAATGAGCCAGCCGGAATTCGCTGATCGGGAAAACCTGCTTGAATTCGTTCGTACCGTCGAAGAGCGCAATAAATTGATAGACGCCGTCAACGGAGTTGGCGGAGCGCCAACATCATTCGGCGCGCCGGGCGCTCCCGGGGTGGTAGTGACCATTGGTTCGGAAAATCCCACACCGGAGGTCAAGCGCTGTTCGGTTGTAAGCGCAGAGTATAAGGTTGGCCGCGTAAAAGGGCGCGTGGCGTTGATCGGTCCGACTCGGATGAGGTATTCGCGGTTGGTTTCAATCGTGGAATACACGGCGCAGTCGCTAACTGATAAACTGCGCATGACTGACAATGACTGAAACAGCTCTTTTAGACGAGTTTAATTGAGCAACAGGGATTAACTTTCAAATGGAAATTAAAATGGCCGGGACCAGGAATACAAAAGAAACCGACGCGGAAAAGATTGGCGAAGACAAGCTCGACACCGAGATTAACTCGGAGGTCGAAAACGGCGAAACAGATTCCGCAGTAATCGGTGAAGCAAATACTTCAGAGGAAGGCATTAGGGAAGCTCAAGAAGAAGCTAAAGATCGCTACTTGCGGCTGG
>JACZUZ010000378.1 GCA_022572905.1 Candidatus Zixiibacteriota bacterium
GCTCGAGCGCAAAGTCTGGATAAAGAAAGGCTCTTATCTGGTAATAGACCAGACTGAGGCGATGATTACAATCGATGTTAACACAGGCCGATTTGTGGGCAAGAAGGATCAGGAGCGAACAATTTTCCAGACGAATATTGAAGCGGCCCGCGAGATTGCTCGCCAGCTTCGACTACGCGACATGGGTGGATTGATCGTTTGTGATTTCATTGATATGTACAGCCGTGAAAACAGGCGGCTTCTGTACGAGGAATTCAAGAGGGCTTTGGACAAGGATCGCGCCAAGAAAGCTGTTAACCCTGTTACCGAATTCGGCCTTATTGAGCTTACAAGAGAAAGGATTCGTCCCTCCCTGGTGCAGACTTTGTCCGAGCCCTGCAGTTGTTGCAATGGATTTGGCCGCGTTCTTTCCAGAGAAAGCATGAGCGCCAAGATTGATCGCTGGTTCTTGCGCGCCAAGGCGGCTGGCAAGTATGATCAATATCATCTGATCGTAAGCCCGGGTCTGGCGGAAACAATGGCCGCTTCTACGGACAATATCAGAGATACTCGGATTCGCAGAATTATGAAACGATGTGGTGTGAAGGTAAATCTTGTTCGTGACACTACTATTTCAGCTCAAGAGTTCAGAGTGTACGACGCGAATACCAATACCGACGTTACGATGGTTTACCAATGAGGGTCTGTCAATGGCGCTTTTTACAATTAAGGTGGCTCATTGACGCTTCGTAAGATTGGGATTGAATAATATCAGGGATTTGACAATCTGAAAATGGTTTCTCTTCTTTAGCGTTATGAGCGTCAGAAACGACTCAAATATCGAAAATGAAATAAAGCTTGATCTGTTGACTTCGTTCAATCTTGAGTTGCTTCTGGATAAGTTTGGGAATCCGATAGACAAGATCAGGCAGTTTAATTACTTTTTCGATACCAGAGATATGAGATTGAACAAATCAGGCTGGGCGTTGCGAGTGAGGATAGAGGAAAGAGACTCCGCGAAATCGATTGCCAGAGTGACCGCCAAAGGCAAATCTACTCAGATCGAATCAATAGCCAGTAGGCCGGAATATGAAGAGGAAATTCCGCTTGAAAGCGCGAACGCGATAGTGGCGGGATCTCTGGATTTTACGGAATTGAAATTAAAGCCATTGGAAGTTTTGAGCGAATTTTTCGGATCAGACAAGCTGATTCCGCTCTTGTCTTTTGAGAATTATCGCTGGATTTTTCCATACGTTTCGGAAAGCGATAAACCGGAAAGTTATGAGTTGGAATTGGCTCTTGATAAGACGTCATTCGGTGATGGGCATATTGACTATGAGCTCGAATTGGAGGGTCGCGATCCCGAGTTTCTTATCAGCGTTGAAAAATCTATGCGCAATTTGTTCGAAAAAATCGAGACCCCCTTTATTCCGCAGAGAGTTAGTAAATTTGAGCGTGCGATGAATCGCCTGAAACTCCATAGCAGCCCCCTATGATTTTGTTTCTTCTTCAAGTTAGGCGCCGGAAAAATAATAACTCCGATTGTGAAGTTCGTTGTATAATTGAACAGAGATGTAAAGAGGAAAAAGTCAAAGATCGAAAAAAGTCTAAGTTTACTTGGGAATATACAGATTGGAACGAATAAATGAGAAGTTTTTGCAAGATGGACTCTGGAGGATCCCTATTCCTTATTGTCGCGACCTTTCTATTTTTGACTCAGGCAAGTATAATCCGGGCCCAGACGGACAGTCTTGAGAACCGAGTTGACCCGTACAGGTTTCTTGATAGTTTTGACCCGAGCACTTCGATTCAGACGCGGTTTCCAGCTCCCAAGGGGTATCATAGGATAGATAGAAAAAGTCTGACCGGATTCGGTCGCTGGCTGACTCGATTGCCAATGCTTCCCCCGGGCGAAACAGTTGCGAATCCATTCAATCAATTTGTCTTGATAAGTACCTTCGTCGGCGGTGTCGTGGATGTACCCTTGATTTCAAACAGTTATGACGCGCGCGGAATACTTAATCGCCTCGGACATGACTATGCCCGGCACATGGAAAGAGAATTAGAGATTTATCACCCCGGCAGGGGGGACGATAGTATTGTCTTTGAACGCTGGATTACCGGTAAATATAGAACCAACGCCAACTACACCAAACTTTTCTGGGATGAGGGTGAGCAGAGAGCTATTGATGGCGCTGAAATGACGCGTTTTACGGATTTTTCGAATTTGGTCACCTCTTACGCTACGCTTCTTAAAGAATGCGAAGAAATAACTGAATCTGCGGCTATGCCGGGAGATATTTTCGTTCAGATTGATTCTAGCTCTAAGGCGCCTCATCATCATGTCGTTATTGTGATTGATGTTGTCGAGGGCGACAGCGCCAGCGTGGACCCCGATAGACTTATCCTCTTTGGAAATGGACTCACACCGGCGGCGTCTTTTCACATACTCAAGCCGATAAAACAAACTTATAGAAACTGGTTTGCCGAAGGTAAATTGGAAGAGAAACTCGTGAAAGGCGGGAAGGGTAAGTTTTATCGATTGAACTTGCCTTTTCTCCGGTGACGATCATATTGCAAGAGATCGTGTTGAATTGATCAAGAACTATCTAATACGAAGCCGCAATCAAAAGCGGTTCGAGTAAAAGCGGAGAGAAGGACATGGACGCGCTTCGAAAAACCGCCTTGAGACATATTTTTTTGTTCTTAGTTTTCCTGCTGCTGGTTCCGGACGCACAAGCCGGTAAATACGTCGTATTTAATGGAGTGGAGTTGCAATCCATCTTTGAGGCCGCTTCGGAAGGGGATACCGTTCTATTAAAAGAGGGAACTTACTTCGCGAGTGTGAACTCATTCACCGATTCACTTTGCGGAAATTGCGAGGACCAAAGGACCA
>JACZUZ010000379.1 GCA_022572905.1 Candidatus Zixiibacteriota bacterium
ACCTTCTACGCCACCGATGATTCGGCGGCGGTTGACTCTGAGGTTGTCACTATAACAGTTAATGAAGTCGGCAATCAGCTCCCGGTTCTGGCGGCTATCGGAGCTAAGTCCACCAATGAAAATGTGAATCTGAATTTTAGTGTGTCCGCTACAGACGTCGAGTCAACTCCGACGCTGACAACATCAGCGCTGCCTGGCGGGGCGACGTTCACACCCTCGGCTGGTGGCGGAACATTCGACTGGACCCCGAGCTTCATTCAGGCGGGAGTCTTTAGTGTCACCTTCTACGCCACCGACGCAGCTCTGGCGGTCGACAGTGAGGTGGTCACGATTACGGTCACGGATATAAATAGAGCTCCGATTGCAGTTGCCGGAGTTGATCAAATAAACATTTCAGCTGGTACTCTGGTAACTCTCGATGGTTCCGGTTCATTCGACCCTGACGTCGATTCAATAGTCCATTCATGGAATCAAGTTTCTGGAGTGGCTGTTATTCTTGCGAATTCAGCGACTGCGTTCCCGAGTTTCACTCCGATCTTCGTCGGTAACTATATTTTCTCGCTTACTGTTAATGACGGTAGCGTTGCATCTACTCCGGATAGCGTAACAATATCTGTAATCAGCGGCGCCCCGCCTGTTGCGGTTTCTGATCTGAGGATTCAGATCATTGGTAGTTCGATTCAGCTCAATTGGAGCGCTGTTACACTTGATACAAAAGGACTAACGTCCATAGTTAACAGATATGTAATCTATCGCGGAACATCCGCTTATTTCACACCTTCAACTCTTGACTCAATTGGCTGGACTGACTCACTGAACTTAAGTTTTGTGGATAATAATATTGGCGGCGTAAATGTCGTGGGTGACACATTGACACAATATTTCTACGCGCTCAGAGTAGTTGACTTTCTGGAAAATGCATCGGGAGTGTCAAACCGTGTTGGTGAGTATGATTACGCTCTTACAATCACGTCTACAACAGACTTCAATCTAATTGGAATTCCATTTACAAATACGGGTATTTTAAATGCAGATGGAATTATTGCCGCTATTGGAGCGATCAATGTAAATACTGTCAACATATTTATCGCGTCATCACAAAGTTATCAGGCCAGGTTCGCCGCGGGATTCGGTACGAACTTTACTGTCAATGCGGGCGGTGTTTATCAAGTAAATTCTGCGGCTAATGCGACTTTCTCTGTCGCAGGAAATGTTCCTGCAACAGGTACGATTAATTATCCGATTATCACAACTGAGACTACGGATTTTAATTTCTTGATGGTTCCATTCGAGCTGGAACTAAGTATATTGACGGCGCAAAATGTTATAGATAATATCCCCGGAGTGTTAAACACTCTGAACAATTTTATTTCGTCATCACAAAGTTATGAATCACGGTTCGCAATAGGATTCGGTACTAATTTCACAGTCAAGGCAGGCAAACCATATCAGGCAAATGCGTCTTCGGCTGGAACATTCCCCGGTCCGTAATTATAGATATGTTGTTGGATAATTCTCGAAATTATATGGAGGTGTCACAGTGAACAAGATTTGGAAGAAGGGCAAAGTCAGAATACTCAAGCTGAGTACTTTGGCAATTCTGGCGACAGGACTAATGTCGCCGTCTGTTTACGCCCAGGGATCAATCTTCGGAACTGTTACAAACTCCAACCTCACCATTCCAGCCAATGGTGAAATCTCTTTTATAGGGTACCTGGACGACACGGACGAGGAAATCCGAATTGAAACGTCTGTCGGCGCCGGATACGACAATGGCAACTGGTTTGATGATTTCCAGAATTATCTTACCGAAGTTTCGGGAAATCCGTATGACTACTTGTTTTATAATATCACAAACGGCCAGGGATTTCATCTGGAGAAAACGATCCCAAACAATTCTTTCCAGCAGGAAAATGTCTTGCTGGGGAACGTAAGCTGGCCCGTAATTCCAAGTGGCCTCAATGCGGTGACAGTATCATCCTCGTCGGTTGCTTTAAACTGGAATAGCGTCCCGAATTTGACATACCATATCTATCGTCGCGTGGCGACTTCCAATGGTTCGTTCTTTAGGCTCGATAACACGGCAGGGCTACTGACAGATCGCGGCGTGAGTGACAGTTTCTTCGTTGATGTAACAGTGGATGGAGTCAGTTCTTATACATATCTGATCATAGCGGAGGACAATCTGGGGAATCTTTCCGCTCACTCCAATCTGGTTACAGCAAACTCCGCTGTCGTCAATCCTCCTATTCTGATATCAATCAACCCTTCCTCCGGACCAGAAACCGGAGCGACTCTGGTTAATATTTTCGGAATTGGCTTCGATACAGCGGGAACAAGCGCTCTTTTTGGAGTGTCATCTATTTTGGGAACAGTTATTTCTCCATTACATTTGACCGTTACTACACCGCCTACTTTGCCCGGAGCTGTTAACGTTACTGTAACTAACACTGCCTCGGCATTAAGTTCAAACACACTTGTAAATGGATACACTTACACCGCGCAGACTGCGCCTGTTTTGACGGCGATTGGAGCTAAAAATGTCATTGAGGGGGAACTGTTATCGTTTACCACAACAGCAGTCGACCCTGAAGGAAATACACCGGTTCTAACAAGTTCGGCTCTGCCGGGAACAGCGACTTATGTGGATAATCAAAATGGGACAGCCAATTTCAACTGGACTCCGACATTTCTGGATCAAGGGATTTACACAGTTACATTTTACGCGATAGATTCGATTCTTCCCTCTCTTATTGATTCTGAGGTGGTTACTATAACAGTTATAGAGGCGGTTGAACAAATGCCGATACTTTTCCCGCTCGCGGCTAAATTAACCACCTGGAACATACATCTTTATTTTTTTGTTT
>JACZUZ010000380.1 GCA_022572905.1 Candidatus Zixiibacteriota bacterium
TATTCCCGCCGCCTCCAGTACGGCTCGCACAGGGCCACCGGCAATTACGCCTGTTCCCGTCGCCGCAGGTCGCAGAACCACAATCGACGCTCCGAATTTTCCGTCTACCGAATGGGGTATCGTTCCTTCGGTGATTGGAATCTTGACCATGGCCTTACGGGCCGCCTCTGTGCCCTTTCGGATACATTCAGAAACCTCGGAGGCCTTGCCCAGTCCAATACCGACACTTCCATGACGGTCACCCACAGCGACAAGCGCTGTAAAACTAAATCTCCGTCCGCCCTTGACTACTTTTGCCACGCGGTTGATGTGAATAATCTTTTCCGCAAACTCGGACGCTTGTTGTTCAAATCTCGCCAAATCTAACCTCGATCCATTCCGCTAAAGGAACAAAACCTTAAAAATCCAATCCACCTGCTCTGGCTCCATCCGCCAGAGCCTTTATTCTACCATGAAACAGGCAACCATTGCGATCAAAAACTACCTTGCTAATGCCTCTTTCTTTGGCCACTGCCGCTAATGCTTTGCCAACGATCTTAGCTTTTTCAACGCTGCTCTTGGCGGATTTAATTTCGCTCGCCAGCTCTTTGTTAAGCGATCCAGCGCTTGCCAAAGTGACTCGCTTGACATCGTCTATTATCTGAGCGTAAACATGTTTCGCGGAACGCTTGACAGTTAACCGAGGTCGCTCGGTAGACCCGAAAACTCGTCCCCGAATTCGCGTGCGGCGTTTTTTGATCGCTCTTTGCTTTTTGATAACTCTGTCTGCCATGGCTACTCTATTCTAATTTATTCTAATCTATTCTAAAAATCCTGCGTCAATTCTATCTTAAATTCTATCTTCAATTCTATTTTGGGATTGATATCCTGCAATTGCCTGTTGGTTATTCCTGGAAAACTTACGCTCCGGCTGTCTTTCCAGCTTTGCGCTTAATATACTCGTCAATGTATTTGATGCCCTTGCCCTTGTATGGCTCGGGCGGCCTTACTGCTCTGATTTTTGCGGCGGCCTCACCCACCAACTGTTTGTCGATACCCTCAATGGTGATTGTATTTTCTTTGGGCTTCGAGCTAATAGTCAATTCGGGCAACGTTGAAAATACTATCGGGTGAGAGAAGCCTACGTTCAGTATCAGTACGCTCCCTTTGACTTCGGCGCGATAACCAACACCAACCAGTTTCAGAGTTTTCTGGTACCCTTCCGTAACTCCGATTACCATATTCTGAATCAATGCGCGAGTAAGTCCATGCAGAGCCTTGTTTCGCTTTGTGTCGTCGGGGCGTGTTACCACAATTTCGCCATTGTCAAAAGCTGCCGAAATCGGCGCCGGAAGATCGCGCGACAGTTCGCCCTTGGGGCCTTTTACCGATAACTTGGAGCCATTCAGATTAATCTGAACGGTTGACGGGACGGTTATTGGTTTTCTACCTATTCTTGACATTTTCTATTCCACTCAATCGCGTCTTTATCCCAATGAGACTTTACCATACGCGGCAGAGCAACTCGCCGCCAACACCTTTGCGGTATGCGTCAATGTTTGTCATCACTCCGGATGACGTTGAAACAATGGTCAGGCCCATTCCATACCGCCCTTTTCTCAATACTTCTCCGGCTTTGACATATCTGCGCAGTCCAGGTCGAGATATGCGCTGGATTCCTGATATCACGGGGTAGTCATCATGATTGTAACGAAGGAATACTCTTAGAATGCCTTGCTTTGTGTCCGGAATTTCAACCATATCCTTGATATAGCGTTCTTCAAGAAGTATTCGACCTAACTCAATTTTTAGCTTTGAAGAAGGGATATCCACGGATCGTTTGCGGGCTTTGCATCCGTTGCGGATTCTGGTCAGCATATCAGCTATTGTATCTGTAACACTCATTCTATTTTCCTGGTTCGGTTATCTTTACCCGATAAATATTTTGTCTTTCGTTCAGCCTGATTTCGCTTCGCGCTTACCAACTTGCTTTGACGATTCCGGGAATATCTCCCGCCAGAGCCATTTCTCTAAAACAGATTCGACAAATTCCGAATCTGCGCATGAAAGCGCGCGGACGTCCGCACCTTTTGCACCTGTTGTAGCCGCGAACCTTAAATTTCGGCTTTCTTGCCGCTTTAATTACCAAACACTTTTTAGCCATAGCGTCTTACTTCACTTTCCGTCCTCTCTACTAGTCGGCCCGGAAATTACTCCTCTTTCCTCTGGAAAGGCATTCCAAATCCTTCAAGCAACGTTCGACATTCGTTGTCTGTCTTAGCGGTAGTCGTAAATGTTATCGTAAGACCGCGAATCTTGTCGATTTTATCATAGTCGATTTCTGGGAAAATCAGCTGTTCTTTGATTCCAATACTATAATTGCCACGACCGTCGAATGACTTGGTTGGCGTTCCTCGGAAATCGCGCACACGTGGCAGCGAAAGGCTCGTTAATCTATCCAGGAACTCGTACATCATTTTATCGCGAAGTGTCACTCGACAGCCAATTGAGACTCCTTCACGAAGCTTGAAGTTCGAAATCGACTTTCGCGCTTTGGTGATGACTGCTTTCTGACCGGTAATGATTTCAAGATCGTGCACTGCGGAATCCAGAGCTTTAGGCGTTTGAACGGCCTCACCAACTCCTATATTGATCGTAATCTTTTCCAGACGCGGCGTTTCCATGATAGATTTATAGCCGCCGTCCTTCATTTGTCTCGGCTGAATTTCCTTGAAGTATTTTTCTTTCAAACGAACAATCATTGAAACTTACCTGCGTGCTAGATTTGATTTCCTGTCTTTGCGCAAACCCTAGTCTTCGTTCTCTTTCCGTCAGCTTCGATAGTTATCTTGTGACCTACCCTTGTAGGCGCTCCGAGCGAATCCG
>JACZUZ010000019.1 GCA_022572905.1 Candidatus Zixiibacteriota bacterium
AGTAATCGGGAAATGAATAATGGTCTCCGAGATTTCGCACAGGATCTATGTTCTTGTCGGTGAGAGTTGGTCGTTCCGGTTCGCGAAGAACTGTCCTTAAGACTCCATTAACAAGGCGCGCCTGAGACACACCAAAAAAATACCTCGCCAGATTGACTGATTCGTTTACAGCGGCGGCGGCGGGGATTTTGTCGGTGAAGCGTAGTTGATACATTCCCAGTCGGAGTATATTATTGAGTTTAACCGGAAGTTTTTGCGAAGGTCGCGCAAGATAGAATTTAAGTTCGAAGTCCAATCTGCGGCGCATTTTGACAACGCCGTTTACGAGTCGACGCATGAATCTATGATCGAGCTGATTAAGCGCTACATTTGCAGCGGCGGAACTCAGAGCCTCATCAAGGCTGTCTTTTGTTGTCTCAAACTGGTTAAGCGCGAGCAAAGCGGCTCCCCGTGTTTTGTCTATTTCGCTTCGCTCCGGTGAAGATTTGCTGACTTTGCTAAACATAGGGCTTTTCCAAGCGCGGGCGTGAAGAATTATAGTCTTAAACTCAAGCGATGAATCCTGATGGACGGTATTCTACTCCGTTCGACCAGGCCTGAAACTTTCAAGAATTCTTCAGGCCGAACATAGCTTCTTTCGGTCAGCGCGACTGTAAGTCTCAAAGTATGCGCTCCCGGTTCAGCGCTAAACCATTCGGAGGGGCGACCATTTTCTATCACAGCGGATTTGATCAATGGTCGCAGATTGATTTCCGTTGTCTTGGTTTTTGTCTTTCTCTGAATCCACAATTCCCGCTCAGCCAGCGTTCGCTCGAGTTTTTGAATGTCTGTGTCAGGCGGCAGTTCAATTAAATAATTCGCCTCTTTAACCAGAGACAAAATCGATTCCCCTCGCAGACCAATAGGTTGACTGCCAAGAACAAAAAATTCCGGCGGCAGGGCCTTTGTAAATTCGCGTAACGTGTCAGTGCAAACTTGAGATTCAAGCGTGATATCCAAAAGCTCACACTCGGAGCTGAAACCTACCGGCAATGGCGGCCCGAACGATAATCGAAGTCGCGGACGCATGCCCCGGGTGTAGCTAACCGGAAGATTTATGCGCATGATGGCCGCTTCGAGAGCGCGTAGATTATCAAGATGAGAGAGAAATCGCGCTAGCCCTACTCTTCCCCAGGTAAAACGAATTTTCCCACTGACTTTTTCCGTATCTTGTCTGGTAATTGTTTTCTTGCGGCCGCGGCCGAAGCTGGAGTGACTCTTTATTCCCTGCGGCTGAGCTTCGGGGCTTATTGGCGCCGGCGTTGTTTGAGATTTTGGTAAACTTAAAGATACGAAATTCTCACCGGCGCTTTGATCTGATCTCTCAATACTGCCGGAATTTCCAGTCACTGGATTCCGGAACGTGTCTATCGACTGCGCCTTCAAAAATTCTGATTTGGACGAGCATATTTCTTTTATATCGAGCGTTTCTTCGATTTCGCAGAACTCAGAAAATTCTGCGAGATTACTCCACGCTCCGCGCAAAATCAGCGCGTTGACATATCTTTCGTATACGCTTCCAATAAAAAATGCCACTCCCTTGATTCGGCATTCTCTTTTGATTTTTTCAAATGATTCGTGAAAAATGTCCGGTCCAACTAAACTCGCAGAGCCTCTCTTATCTTCCGTTTGCGATATTGACGGCGTTATACGGAATTTGATTCCCCGCTGGGTTGAAATGAAAGTCCTAAGCGCGTTGATCTCAGCAATTGTTTCCGCTACTTCGTCGTTGTGATCCTCTGACACACCCAGTTGAACTTTTAGCGATATGGACTTAATCGCTTTGCGATCCAGGCATGCCAGAGCGGATTTCAGTTGGTCTGGCGAATACGTCAAGGATAATCTCTTTGCCGCAAGGGCTGACAGCGCCGGAATATCAATTTCAATTCTCACTCGGCTAAAGCGAGCCATAATCGCTACGGTGTTTTTATTAATCTGGCCGGGATTTACACCAAGCAAAGAGACGCTCATTCTGGATATATCCAAGTCCTTCGTGACGCGTTCAAGAAAAGCGCCTATATCCAATTCGCCTCTCAGGGCGACAAGATTCTCAAATTGCAATTCTCGTAAGCCCCCCGAACGGATCGCCTTCAGTGCTGTTTCAATCAACCCATCAACCGAAACGAGTTCGGGGCCGGGGCCGGGGCCGCGACCGGATTCGCTTTCGTTTACCGGTAGCGGCGACATTCTGCGAAAAATCATCCTGGTGCGATAGTTTGCAACTTCTGTAGTCGGTGTGAGCGGTGATTCTGGTAGCAAACATAATCCGGGCGCATTGGAAGAAATTCGCTGGAATCCAAGAGCCTCGTTCAGCGGGATTACTTCATCGAATATTTCAGATGCAAGCTTCGGGACGGCTTCAGTTGGAGATATTCCTATCAGGAGTGGATATGCGTTTGGAATTCGGTTTCGTTTTGAGCTATGCGGGGAAATCCCCATCCTCTTCAGATTGCGAACGACGCGAATCAGTTCCGTCCAGTTCCTGATAGAGAAATAGATTTTCTGTGCGGAATTCAGAGGGACCATCTGCGGAATTACAAATTCCGGAGCTTTCAGATTTTGCAGCGCCCGTTCGGTGTCGCGATCAAACATGTAATAGCGACCAACTCGAAAATCTCCCCGTTGTCTTAGTGAATTAGCCAAGGCAACATCAATGGGATCATTCACAGAAGACTCATAGCTGGACATTCTAGCCAGAGCGATCAAGGCCTCGGAGCTTTCTTCGCATCCAATAACTTCCGAGCGGATTTTTTCAGCGCTCCATTCACATCCCACAAACCGACTCGGTTTGATTACATATGGAAGAAAGTCTCTCTCAAGAGTTTCTCGTAAAGATAGCGTTGGAGTGTAATCTTCCTCTATTGTCCGGAGTGGGTTCATCGCTAAAGGTGTTTCTTTCAAGTGTGGGCTCTCAGGAACGCGCTCTCAAAAGTCTTGTCGCGAGAGTCTTGAGTATTGGCGCCAGTGACATTGTATTCGGAAGATTCCTCCTCCGAATCTAACTACCGGCAAAAAACCCCTCACTCAGAAATGAGCGGGGGTTAAAGTTGTTTCCAAGAGATCCAAAAAATGATTGCTTTGCAATTGCCTTGAGGGTCTCTTGTCCAATTGCGCCGTTTATTATCGCAACGCTATAGTATCGACTCTTGTATAGTAACGTCGTGCGATCAGATTAGCTGTATACTTCAGACTCGTTGCACTTGCAGACGCCGATATTCTGAGTACGATATCTGACCGATGCGCCGGTGCGCTCAGCTTTGATCCACTTTACTCGTGTCATCTCAGTGTCGCAGACTGGGCAAGTCTTGATATGTTTTTTCTTGCTCGCTTTGTCTGCAAAACTCTGCTTTTTCGCCATAATATCACCTCTCGCAATATTCCGATATGATTTCCATATCGTAAGATTAAAGTTTCGATTCCTCTAACCACCGACCCCAGAGGCCTATTTTTCTGTTAAGCCATTGCCAAACAACGGATTAGAATACAATCGATCCTGGTCTCGACTGTCTGATCCGGGCATTATGCCTGGAGCCGGACAAGTCAGGTGGGCCGGTCGGCCAACTCAATTATACTAATTCCGCGGCGAATTTCAAGCAGTAGTTCCAGGGTATGGCAAGCAATTTCGATATCCGGTGTTGGAGTGGAATTTTGCTGGCGGTAGCCGGTTAAATCGCGGAGCGCATCGGAATAGCGTTTTTCTTTCAATGCTATCATTCCGCCGGCGTAGGCCTTAGCGGCCGGAGACATTCGGATCGTTTCTTTGGGTGATGATATCACGGATTTGGTCTCAGGGATCATGGCTTTGGAATCAGTGGGTGACAATTTCTTATCTCAATTCTTGACGCTCAAGCGTTCGCCGCGCTTACAGCGTTTTTCCCAATTTTCTCGGCTTCCCGAAGTTTCTTGACGTATGGCTCCACCTTATAGCCTTCTGTCTTCAAAAAGTAGATAAGCGCCGCGCCCATTCGCAAAAATCGTTTATCGCCCCGAACAGCCGCTGATTTTAGAATATTATCGAGACGGCTCAAGAGATGATCTGACTCTTTGAAGTCACCTTCGATATATTTTACCATCTCTGTTAGTGAGCTGGCGAACTTCCGAGACAGTTCTTCGGGAGTTTTTTCCGGGCCTCGCTTAAGAACCATTGTCCGTCCCTTAGCGCTCCTTGATTCGGGATTTGATTCGGGAAATTGGTCCGCAGCGCCTGACTCTTTTTCGCGCATCCGGCCCGCAAAGCGATTTATTCCCTCTCTCCAACTTGTGTCTGAATCGGGTAGTGATTCCTGCATTTTTAGAAGCATTCCAGAAATCAATCCTCTTTGCGGTTGATTCAGAAACTTGGAGCTTATCAGATTTTCTCTGCGACTGAGCCAGTCGTTTACTTCAAATCCGACATTGTGTCCCGACATAGACATTTCAGAGATGCGTTCCAGCTCTCCGATCGCCTCCAACGTGGATATTTCCTCCTGGCGTGAGTTCACCATCCGCTCCAAAAACGATTCCAGCACAACTTCATATGATCTTAGTTGTTCAATTCGTTCCACAATTTCTCCTCGGATTCCTCTCTCTGGATCATCCGATTTTCCGTTTTCATAGTTGGCCGCTCCGAAACCATCAACTCGGTTAAAGTCTCACTTCCTACCATTCGGCTTGTGGACTTTGGCAGATCGGTGACGCCCGCGCCCATGTTTATAGTCATGGGGTCGCTCTTAAGATATTCTTCAAGAAGAGTCGTCAGCTGAGACATTTTCTTTTCAAGCTTGTTGTCTTCCTGTTCGGCTCCAGTCGCAATTATATTTTCGACTTCTGTTTCTGAAACCAGACCCGCAAGTTTCAACGCGGCCAGCTTCTTAAGAGTGTCTACTTCGGACAAATTGGAGATTTCTATTACATCCCGAATGGTTCTTCGGCCGTTTATCAGAGCCATTATGTTCCATTCTTCAGGATTCAGGTTTATATCCATCGGATGATTCGTTGCGGCCTGGCTAATGGCGAAAACAGTGTCAAGGCTGGGAAGCGTATCGCGAAGATGATTCATTTCATCCAGCCTTCGCAGTCCCTCGAGAATAATATTCTCTGTTGAAAGTTCGACAGTAATTTCTTCCTCAGTCGGATATTGGTTTTCATAAAACTTAAAATTGCCGCTGTCCCAGGACATTAGCGAATACATGAGTTCCTTAACCTGCTCGGTTACTACTTCAATTATATCCGCCCGATCTACCGCATTCATCTCAACCAGGATTTCACCCAATCTGCGAGTGTTTTCTGATTTTTCCTGGGTCTCCACAGCGCAAGTGAGTGTTTCAGCGGAAATCTTCTCGCGCTCGCGGAGCAGTTGTCCCAAATGCATAGTCTGGCGGGGTCCGTATCCATAGGTTACTACTCCATCCTTGAAGTAGACCATAACAATATCACCTTCGCGCTGAATCCCCAGAGTCCCACTCTTTCTCCCCATCGACAATAATTGAAGAATTTCGGGTAATTTGAATCTCTCGATATTACCCTGCAGATCCATATCAGCTTGAACTGGATTATTCATTCTTACGCCTTTCCTTGACGGTTCTCTCGTCGCGCCGCCCTAATTCGCTACCAGAGGATTTCTAATCCAAGGGGACTGACGCGACCCTTAAGATATAAATAGGAAGTTCAATCCCTGGAGAAAAGCCGAATCTCTTTGATGGAATTGTTCGTGAAATATACGAGAGTTACGATATTTGAGATGTCTCAGGAACCGACGCTCCGGGAAAGCTCAAGGTTATAGCCCGAATCGATTTGGGATCGCAGAACATCCGCGCGCGCGCGGACCATGGCCTCGGTCATTTCGAAATCCGGACCCATATTTTCGATCATGATAGAGCTTGTCGCCGCGGCGAAACAGGCGGCGGCCACTATGTTTTTGCCTTTTGTCTGTTCACCATTGCTATCATTGCCATTGCGCTCATTATCGATACGCTTGTCCGCCAGGTTCAGGTATTCGAAAGTAAAGCCAGCCATTGATGTATCACCGGCGCCAGTGGAATCGATCAGATTCACTTCGCAGGCGGGGATGTCTGCCATTCCCTTGATTTGGTCTTTGATCTGATCGGGGGGAATATCAACCAAAGTGGAACCATCGTAAACCACCGCTCCAAGCTCCGCGAGAGTCAAAAGCACAATCTTGCATCCCCAGCTATGAATTTCGCGGGCGGCCCGGTGAGGATTTTCGCGACAATCAATACCGGTAAGAACTTTGCCTTCAAGTTCGTTTGGTTTTACAATATCAAAAAGACCCAGGATTTCCTCGATACCATCAGGTTTGTGATGTTCAATTCGGCCATTCTGGTCGGCGCTACGAAGCAAACCCTGCGGATCGCAGAAGAATAACCCGTCGAAATTCTTCCTGATTTCGCACAGGAGATCAAAGCTGATCTCTCCCAATATTGGTCCTATCAGGATTGCCTGAGAGTCCCGATAGGTTTTTGGATCAAGCGCGCCGATATTTTCCGCCCGATCTATTAAATCCAGCGTTCGATTGCCGTAATCGTCGTAATAATCAAGCGAAAACCCGCCTGATTTTTCGCTGGGAATGATGAGAGTTTCGATTCCGCGTTTGTCCATTAGCTCTGTGAAGCTCTCGCGGAAATCCTCTCCCACCGCTCCAATCAATTTGGTCCTGGCTCCCAGCCGGTTAAGAGCCAAAACGGCGTTGGTTGAACAACCCGAAAGAACGCGTTGATCGGTTTTGATTTTGGGAGTTTGAATCAGATCAAATACGGGATTTCCGATAGCCGTTATCATAGACTCGCATGTTAACTCATAAATAGAGATTTTGCCAAGGGGTAAAGGCCAAAAGGTAGAACGCCAAATGGTAAAAAAATTGCAAGCGCTCAATTAGCTTCGATTACCGAGAATTTTCCGGGCGTAGAGAAGTCTCTGCGCTGCTGTAATTAACGAAGTGAGCGCCACCAATATAAGAGCCAACTCCAGCCAGCGCTGAGTCGGATAAAAACTTTCGAGCGAGGCGCCGACCATGATGACAATAAATTTCTCGAGTCGACCCATAATCCCCACCGCGCAGTTTTCCATTTTGCCAATAGACTCGGCCGCCGCCCGTGTATAGGACGCAATTAGCATCCCGAAAAGCGCCGCCAGCGCCCACCCGGCATGGACGCTTCCCGAAAGCGCAATCCCTGCCAGAATGAAAAATTCTCCGTAGCGGTCGGCGACATGATCAAACATTCCCCCGAATAATGTTCCCATATTACCCGCCCGCGCAGTTGAGCCATCGAGCATATCCGTGAAAGAGGTCAAGAGCATGAAAGCAACTCCCAAAAGCATTTCTGCTTTCCAGAAAAATATCCCGCTCATCAACGAAACCAGGAGTGAAAAAACAGTGATCACATTCGGAGTGAGACCCATTTTGACACAAATGCGACCAAGAAAAAGTGATCGTTCTTCATAGAACGCTCGCTTTTTTTGATTCAGAGACTGAGTTGTTTCTTGTTCAGTGGTCATTTTTTTAATTTCTGAGTTTTGGGGCTTAATTCCGAGCGCTCAGAAGCAAGTTACTAAAAAAACCTGCGCAGAGATAGGCCGGGGGTCAGTTGGTCAGAGGGCAATAGTTATTCGAAGTTACCCCTTTACTGCCCGCAAGAATCAACTGACTCTCGCTCCGAGCTCGATTCGAAGTCTTTGAAATTTTCTTTAACTCCGGACGAGATTTCCCTCAGGCTATTGGGAAATAACACCTTACGGGCCTGGCTGACTATTTCCGAGAGAGCTCTGTCCCGAATAACAAGAAGGCCAAGAACGAACAAAACTAATATTCCCAGGGCGCCGCCAGCAATTACTGCCAATTGCAAAAATCGAGTCATCTCGCGAAACTCTCCCAACCCGGGAGTAAAATATTGCGCCGCCAGAGCCAAAAATACCGCAACTGCCGCCAGCTTTCCAATTGACAAAAGTTCCCGCATAGGCGAGAGACCATCTTTCTTTAGCCTCCATAATCCGGCGAAGAACAGAAACACAAAGTGAGCCAGATATGCCAGCGCTATACCCCGAGCGCCGAAGTCGGCCGCTAACATCCAGGCGGAAACCAGGAGGAGAACAATGGAAACAAACTCCAGGAAAACTCTTTCCTTGATTTTCCCTATCACCCAGAAGGTGTTACCAATGGCGTTGTTCGCGGCCACAAAGAGAAGCCCCGGCGCGAATATTTTCAACGTATCCGAAACCGAAGCGCTCATTTCCGGACTGAAGTCGCCATGTTCGTACAGAAAGATCACCAGTTGATCCGCCCAGACATAGAAAATTATTCCAAACAAGGCGCCCAACAGAGATAATGCGCGCACTCCTTTCCACATGATTTCCGCAAGGCGAATTTTGTCGCGAGCTACTCCGGCCTGCGCCTGAAGCGGAAAAAGAACCAAACTCAGAGAAACCGCCAGCATGAGCGGAATTGACGCCAACCGAAACGCAAATGCGTAGATGGCGACTGTTCCGGCTATTCCCAGTGAAGCAATAACCTGTAGGAGAATTTCCGAGGAATGTCCCATGCCCCGTGCGGTGGCCATTCCGCCCACTGATTTTCGAATCGATTTCCAAGAATCCCCCAGTCCGGTAAACGAGAACGGAAAAACTCCCATCGCGCGAACTTCAACAAGTTGCCACGCCAGGGCTAACGCGGAACCAAGAGCTAAACCCTGAAAATACGCCACTAGATTATTGTTTGAGATTACCAAAGTAAGCGCTCCCAAAGCGAAAGCGCCCATCAGCGGACGAGAAAATGCCGCGCGCAGAAAAAGATGATTCGCGTTTTGAATTGATTGCAAAAACGAAATCGAAGCTATGAACGGAATAGATAAGGATGACCAACGCAGGAAGAGACTAAGCGACTCCAGACGATCAGAATTAAAACCAGGGGCGAGGGCGTACGCAAAAGAAGAAGAATAAATCCAAATAGAAACTGCAATGACCCCGGAAATAAGAGCAACACACCAGAACAGAGGAGCCACTGCCCGATTTGCGGCGCTTGTGTCGCTGTCTTTCTGAATTCGCTGATAAAATGGAACTACTCCGACCAGTGAAACAGCTAAAACGAAATAGCCAATGATTATTGGAATAGGTAGCGCTATAAAAAAAGCGTCCAGCTCATACCCTGAGGAAAAATGAGCGGCAACTAACACCGAGACCATAAATCCCAGTCCCATTGAGATAATATTGGCGACAAAGACCAAAATTGTGTTTCTCGCAACAGTTTGACTCTTCATGTGTTTATCATAACTCGTTGTTTAAGTCTTAATTTACTACGGATTAATCCCGTGTAACATTTCAAAACAAAAGGTGATATGAGCCACTTGAGAAACCACCAGAGATGTTTCACCCCATATTTTTTTATTCTCAAAAGAAATGCGCGTCCATTACTAGTCAAATATTCATGGGCAATATGCTCAAACCACATTGAATTGTTTACTTGATTATTTTCAATCATAGCGCCAATTTTAGAAATGAAATCAAGCAGTCTACAACCCTCTTCGTCATTACATTTTTCTGGAAAAAAATCATTGTCAATGTGAATAGGAATAAGAGAATAAGATTGCAGACCTTTTTTGCCAATAATTAATTTCACAATTATTGATTTGCTGTTTCTCGTTCTGTTTTTGAGCGGCTCATGATTGAAACCGGGAGGAAATTGAAAATTTCCTAATGAATATACTATCAATCCGTTGTTGTATCTTTCTATTCCTTGAACGGTGTGAGAATGGTGTCCAAGAATAATTGTCGCTCCATTATCAATTAAAGTACGCGCCAATTTTGTTTGATCCGGAGAGGGCAAGAAAATATTCTCTATACCCCAATGAAGAGAGATGACTACGAAATCACAGGAGCGTCTTAGTTTGCGGATATCTTCAATAATGGCGGCTTGATTAATTTTATTGATCTGTATTCCTCGTTCATTATTCACATAGCCATAATTATCATATCCCGCAAATCCAATACTGATACCATTTCGTTGAAGAATTATCGAGGTTTCATGCGAACGATTACACTTCACCCCGATGTGATTAAGTTTGTTTTCGTTTAATGTTTTAATTGTTTCTCGCAGTCCTTGATCGTGGGCGTCAAGAATATGGTTATTGGCGATATTGAGAACATCAAAATCCGCATCCTTGAGATATTTTACGTTTGAAGCGGAACTAACAAGCGCCACAGCTTTTTCGGACCTATATGAGCTGTCCGACAATGCTGTTTCCAGATTGCCGAACAAAATATCCTTCTTCTTGAGAATTGGAATAATTTTCTTGAAGGGATGAGAGCTCTTGTTTGATATTAATGAGATATCGCCCACCGCGAGAATTGTTATTGTATCTTTTCCCTTAGCCGTCTCCATAGATATCCATTTCATACCTGATCGTCCGCTTACTTTTCAAGAGATGAGATGATCCATTTGAATTTGCCCGAAGCGGTACGGAGGATACCGTCTACTCGTGAAGGAATCGTAGTCGCTTCACCAGATAGCTTAAAAACGCTTGTCACACTTTCAATTTTTGTACAATAAACCCTGTCTTGCCTGAGCTAGCGCGGGGAAGTGACTCTACATATCGCAACATCAGCTGCATGTCTTCACCGAGCGCTTCGCTCACTCCAGATAGAATTTTTCTCTCATCTCTCTCAGAGTACTCAGATTTACGAACTATTTCCATAAGAATCTTTCCGCGTTCATTTTGGATAAAACGTATTTGTTTGATCGCATCAAATGCGTTAATGTGTAAGCTCATTGAACACATCGAAATTTTTCGCCCCGAATTTGTGATTGCAAATTCCTGCACTCGGCCCTCGACTCGCGCCAGAGTTCGCATGAAAGTATTTCCAATTCTTCGGGGAGCTTCCGACGCCCAGACTCCGATATCACCGGTTCTGTAATTTACAAATTGTGTGGCGATATTGTTGAATCCGGTTGCGATTATTTCGCCGGGGACTCCGGCTTCAGTGACAATCGTTCCGCTCTCTCCGCGCAGGTACACATATCCATAGCTGGGGAGAATGTGAAGCTCATCGGAATCGCCGTTTTCAAAAGCCAGAGCGGCTTTCTCGGCATGTCCGTACCAACTGTAGACGGGAGCGTCGAATGCGGATGAAATTCGTTTCCTCTGCCATTTTGGGAGAGTCTCTGAGCCTAAAAGCAAGGCTTTGAGATTTTACGGTGGTTTGGCTCCGCTGTCTTCTATGTATGCCGCCAAGAGATTGGCCGACGACGGATAGGCTTGAATAAAGTCCGGATTGAATTTCTGAAGTTTGTAAAAAATTCTCTCGAGAGTATCACCCTGCAGATG
>JACZUZ010000020.1 GCA_022572905.1 Candidatus Zixiibacteriota bacterium
TCCGACATACTGGTCGCCCAACTCTCCCGCCCCGGCGCTGTGATGGGCAATGGTGAATTTCACTTTCCCGAACGGGAAACTATGCGCCCCGCCGCAACCCAGGGGGTGGAATTGACAGCCTTGCGTACCCAGCCACTGCGCCAGTTCATTCGGAGCAATACAGATTGCGCCAGTGCGTTTTGCTATCGAAACAGTGTCGCCAAGATGGTCGCTATGACCGTGGGTGATAATTATGAAGTCTGCTTCAACCTCATCGGCGCTTACTTTCGCCTGAGCGTTACCGGTAATGAATGGATCAATCAGGATAGTGTGAGTTCCGTCCTCCAGTTGAACCGCCGCATGCCCAAGAAACGTTGCTTTTACCATTTTCAGTTTTTCTCCCTGAATAATTCAGAATGCATAGACTTGTTCGACATCGGTGATCTAATCCAACAACCGAGTAATGGAAAGCTAATTCAAGCGTGGCAGAGATTCAATTAATACTGAAGATTATGAGAGAAACTCGAGATAAACGCCTACCCCAGGCGTTCAATCAGACCGCCGCCTAGCGCTATCGCGTCGTCGTAGAAAACTATTGACTGACCGGGAGTGATAGAGCGCTGGGGCTCGTCAAATTCGACTCTGGCCCGGGAACCAGGGAGCGGAGACACTTTTGCCCTGGCGGGGCGGCTCAAATAGCGGATTTTCACTTCGGCGTTGAATGGCTCGGCCGGATTGTCGAGGGCTATCCAGTTCACCAAACCGACTTCAGCGGTCTTGCTCATCAGGCTGGCCGAATCTCCAACAACAATCCTGGCCCCGGTGGGATCAATTTCCTTGACGTAAACAGGCTTTCTGGTGGATATACCCAATCCTCTTCTCTGACCCAATGTGTAGAACTCCACGCCCTCATGCTCGCCTAGCTTTGCCCCATCTTCATCAACAATTTCTCCGGACGTGAACTTGCGTCCGCGCTTTGCCTCCCACTCACGCAGAAAGCGGTGATAATTGTCGTCGGCCACAAAGCAGATTTCGCGAGATTCGGGCCGGTCGGGCCTGGCAATTTTGTATTCGCGGGCCATCTGACGGACCTCGCTTTTCTTTAGCGATCCCAACGGCATAAGCGTCCTCGCCAGAGCGTTCTGCGAAAGCCCCCAGAGGGCGTAAGATTGGTCGCGGGTGTGATCGGTTCCTTTCACTATATAATAGCGCCCGGTGTCTTCGTTTTTCATTATTTGGCTGTAGTGCCCGGTGGCGATAAAATCGCAACCCAATTCCAGCGCGCGTTTCAAGAACCCCTCCCACTTGATCTCAGTGTTGCAGAGAACACAAGGGTTCGGTGTGCGTCCGGCGCGATATTCCGATACGAAGTTTTTGATCACAGTATTGCGAAACTGCTCAACAAAATTGAGCACATAAAAGGGCGCCCCGATTGAATCACAAACCTCGCGGCAATCTTCAATTGATTCGAGAGTGCAACATCGTCCGTCCTTCTTGGCCTCGCCGCCCACCTCTGAGAAATCCCACAACTTCATATGCGCGCCAATGACCTGATAGCCACGTTCATGCAATAGTCTGAGTGTCACGGCGGAATCAATTCCCCCGGACATCGCCACCAGGACCCTTTCTTTTCTGTTGTTGTCTGTCATAATTATTTCGCCAGTGAAGTATTATACGAAAAATAGATCGCGTCTTCGAACAACATACAAATTAAGCTCCAATCTTTCACAACTCAAGACTGTGAGAGAAATTTGACAATTATAAATTCGAGGCGCTTAGTCAGCCTCGGCGTACTGGGGAGACATTTTCCGAATGCGAGAGATGACATCCGGTAGAATTTCGCCAACTCTGTCGATATCCGCGACCGTGGTTGATTTTCCCATCGAAAAGCGAATAGACGATTTCGCAAGTTCCGGTGTTGATCCCATGGCCAGCAATACGGGTGATGGCTCCACAGCGCCCGAACTGCAGGCCGATCCGGACGAAACCGCCACGCTCTCAATATCGAGCGAAAGGATTATAGGCTCACCCTCGGCGCCGTCGAATGATAGATTCACCGTGGAGGGCACGCGGGTTAGTTCGCCTTCGACCAGTTCGGGGCCATTCAAGGACATATTCTCAATTCGTGAACGAAGCTTTTTGATAAATTTCTCGGACAACTCTATCATTCGCTTGTATTCACTCTCCTGTCGAGCTAGAACCAGCTCCAGCGCTTTTGCCAGGCCGACAGCGCCAGCTACATTTTCCGTGCCGGGACGACGTCCTTTTTCGTGCGAGCCACCATGCACCAGTGGAGAAATCATAACACCGCTTCTTGCATATACAACTCCGGCGCCCTTGGGGCCATAAATCTTATGAGCTGAAATGGTGAGAAGGTCAACACCCAGATCATCAACGTTGACGGGGATTTTGCCCATAGACTGCACAGCGTCTGTGTGAAAGAGAGTTCGGCGAGAATGTGCGACTTCGACCAGCGCAGGTATGTCCTGTATAACACCCACCTCGTTATTTGAGTGCATTATCGAGACTAGCGACGTGTTGTCATCAAGTGCGTCAGACAGGGTTTTCTCAGTTACATATCCTTCTTTCGTAACCGGTAGCGCCTCGGTGATAAACCCCTCATCGATTAAAGCCAGGGCGGATTGACGGATAGCGCTGTGCTCAATAGCGCTATAAAGAACACGACTTCTTTTTTTCTTTAGAGCGCGCGCCACGCCTTTTAGAGCGATATTGTCAGCCTCGGTTCCGCCCGATGTGAAATATATTTCGGATGTTTCGGCTCCGAGAAGTTCGGCTATTGTGGCGCGAGAATTTTCCAGCGCAACTTTGCCCTCGCGTCCAAATGAGTGCATAGAGCTGGCATTGCCAAATTTTTCGGTCATATAAGGAATCATGGCGTCCAGAACTTGCGGGTCCACCGGAGTCGTGGCGTTGTGGTCTAAATATATTGGCTTCATTTCATAACCTAAATCCTTCCCCCACTTCATTATATCCTGAAATGGCTCATTGTCAAGAAATGAAATCGAATCGATTCGGAATGTCAAGACGCCCGCCGAATCAAAGGCAGGATCAGAGCTAGAAAGCGTACAAAATTGTAAAATGCCAGCGACTTCCTGCGGGAAGTGGGTCCGGAGGAATGCGCGTTGCGTAATCAAGCCTGATCGGTCCGGCGGGAGAAAGGTACTGCACACCAACCCCGTAGGAATATGCCGTGCCTTTGATTGAAATTCGCTTGTCATCCGGACCGTCCCATCCATTCCCAGCGTCGAAGAAAAGCGAACTCCAAAACTTATAAAAGATAGGCTGACGAATCTCGAAGTTAAAGAGAATATACACCTGGGCGCCCAGCGCCAACGGATTACCGTTGGCGTCGGTACCCTGTGGTCCGAGTTCGTCTTTAGAATAACCCCTGATACTGTTTGCGCCACCTACATAAAATCTATCAATACTAGGCGCCTCTTGATCCGAGCCGAATGGCGCTATATAGCCGCCTTTTACTCTTGTTGCCAGAATCACGTCGTCATAGAATTCTTTGTATCTCGAAAAGCTGCCCTCGAATTTGACAAAATTGGCGTCACCGCCAAGCAGGCCGCCGAAATACTCGACCCTGCCTTCGCTGATTGTACCATGTCTCGGCACAAAAATATGATCGCGAGAATCGCGTCTGATTGCTGCGTATAGTTTTCTACGCACTGAATTACCGGTTGTCTGGCGTATGCTGTCTGCGGTTGCTGCGTCGACATCGTAAATGCGAACCGATTCATATTGACCACCCATAGACAATCGAAATCTTTCCTCTATTCGGAATTCGGTTTGAATATCAATTCGCGAACGCCGAATGCGGAATGGTTGCAATAATGATCTTACGCCCGGCTCGATTTCAAATGAAACCGACAACGGCATTCGAATTCCCAGAAACCAAGGCTCCACATAGCGCAAACGATATGTGTGTGAGATTAAATTTTGTCCTGCAAAGGCGAAAACACCATCGCCCGACAACTCAAATCTTCGGGTCGTAAAAACATTCCGCTTGCCCCATCCTAGAGAGAGCTCACCAACCAGATCGCGAACCGAATCCTGGGCGAAGCCTGTTCGTATCGATACGTAATGTCGACGACGCTCTTTTACTTTTACCAGAAAAGGAGGATTATACTTTTCTTCGGCTGACAACATTGAGCCATTTTCCTCCAGAAGATGAATTTGCGCCGATGTGAAATATCCAGAACGAAGAAGTCGTTTCTGGGAATTTAGAATATCATCTCGTCGATATAGGTTTCCCTCGCGAATTTTCAGTTCACGCCTTACAGCGTCGGAGCCAAAAAATTCCGCTCCTTCGATTTCAATTTTTCCAAACCTGGCCAGGGAATCCGGATCAATTTCGAAAATCACCTTTACCGAATCAACGTTTACCGACGTGTCAATAATATAGTTGATAGTTGCATAGGGATAACCCGAGTTGGCGAAATGGCGCTTAAGATCAAGCTGGATGCGCCGAACCTGAAGAGGATTTAGCGCTTTTCCCGGCTTGAGGTCGCGCATAATTTCTCCAACCTTGCGTCTGTCGAGCTTAAATTCTCCAGTTATGCGACTCGCTGCGAGTGTATAGCGCGATCCCTCTGTAATTGAAATCCTTACTATGGCGCTTGAATCGGGACGCATCTCAAATGACTCCTGAATTTTTACAGACAGAAACCCTTCCTGCAGGTACATAACTTTCACTTCCGATGTATCCCGCAGTATAGTTTCGCGATGAAGATGACAGCGTCGTTTGTGCTTGATATTTGCTAGAAAACCGTAGGTGGCGCTGAAAAGCCGACCCTTGATTTCACTATCAGAAAAAAACTGGTTCCCCGTAATCACGATAGATTTGATTCGCGGATGAGTGTTTATCCAGCGTTGGGTATCGCGGTCGGTTTCGGGAGCCGCCGGACTTGCAATAAACGTGACCAGCGCAAACGCGATGACAAAATTTTGAAATGATTTTATTGCCATTGTCTAGCTGTCATTGTCAAATTGTAACTTTCATTAATGGGTCGCTACCTAGTAATCCCACCCGAAATTCAAGAACAGAAAATAAAAGTCGTTTTCGTCGCGTCGCCCTTGCACAAGAAGCCGCCTTCCAATGTAGGCTTCGAATCCCAATTCCTGGCCGGTTACGCCAATATCTGACCTACCATACGTATACAGGTTTGGCAAAACATACAGCCCCAGCGTCAACTGAGAGCTGACCAGATCCACGTTCGGATCAATATCAAATGTTTCAACTCCAATAGATCTCGCTCCAAAACGCGAAAGATCCGCAGTGATCAGCGAAGCGCCATACCGCGCGGCGTGCTCAGTTAGCGCCGTGGCTGTGTTGTTCCCGCCGATTCCTCCGCCGAACGCGATTGCCGTGTAGAGTTGGTCATTACTTATTTTTTCTCCCTCTCGTACATCAGGATCATCGAATGGTGAGACAATCGGACTCTCAAGATTGCCGGATATTTGGATAACGGCTATTTTCTGACGAGACTTGCCCGGTTCTGAGGAAATTCGATCCAGATCAGGCACGCGAATCTTTGTTCGAGCAACTATATTTAATTTGGGGTTGTTGACGGCGTAGTCATCATTTAACACAGTACCGCCCGGATCAATTTGCCACGAGCCCGGCGGCATATAGAGCTTGCCTCTGATAAACTCCAGGTTGTAAACAAAACTCCACAGTCCCAGACTTCGCCGCACATTAGCGGTTCCCTTGAATTCGGCTTCAAGCTCACTGTTTCTGACCCGGCAGTTCTTGGGAATTTCAATATCGACATCGACATTCCATGCCTCGGGGCGCTCGAATTGTGTAAGAAGCGCATATCCGGCGTCCTCGGGAAGAAATTCCTCTTCATACAAAGCGGAGCTTAACTGAATTTCACCTTCGACAGTTGGCGGTGTTATTCCCATCACGCGCAATTGCGCGTCCGCCTTACCTCGAAACGCGCCGAGTGTGTAATTAATTGGAAGGTTAGTCATATTCACATCAATAGCATAGTCTATGCTATCAATACCGAGAATTTCCATCCCGCCCGTAATAGTAACATGTCCGAATTTCTCAGGATCAAATTTTGATGACTTCCCATTGACATTTAGCCGCGGCGGAAACCATGCGGCGCCGCTAGTAATATCCACCTGGCGGCCGTTCATTGTGAACTCCAGCGCAAATGAATCAGACGGTATTTCCATTTGATATATTTTAATTTTCCCGTTACTCAACCGCGCTGACCCATAAAGAAGCGGATTTAAGGGCGTTCCCCTCACCAACATATTCGACTCAAACGATCCGATTAGCTCTTCAACATCGGTCAACAGGAGTGACACGAAGTCAAAGCGCGATTCACGCGAATTCACCTCCAAAAATTGCGCTGAAGGGAAGAGAAGGCCTCCCTGACCATCGAAACCCGGATCAATCGGAACTGTACCGGTGATCGAATGTTTACCGGGATAGCTTTCGACATCGAACCTGTTTATTGTCAGAAGTTTATTGCCGTAATTAAAATCTGTCGTAATATCACCAATCAACAAGTCTTGAAAATACAGAGAATCAAGCGACCCTTCGAGAGAGAATTCAGGCTCGACTATAGTTCCTTTCATTTCGCCGGAGCAACTCAATTTTCCATTCATTTCCATGTCGTAAGGCAAGAGGCTTAACCACGGAGCGAGATCAACATCTTTCAACTCATACTTAAGATCAACTTCGTCGGAAAAATTCAGCCGACCTGTCGCTGAGAACTTCCCGTCCTTTCCGGACATCGATAGCGCATTGATGGTCAATCCGAGCGTGTCGTAATCAATTCTGACCGGTTCAGTTTCGTCGTATGTACGCCCCTGGAAATCGAGTTTGGCATCGGTAAGAACTATGGGGATAGGAACAGGCGCATAATCAAGTTTGCCCTCCATGCGCAAATGAGTTTCGCCGGAGTGAACTCTAATCGAATCAGCGGTTATGATGTTTGAGTCAATTCGCACAGCGAAAATAACACTATCCACTGGAGTGTCCCAGGCGCTAATGTCGCGTAGATATCCACTCGCCCATCCCTGGCGAGCGCTGAAAATGCGGTCGATTGAAAATTCGTACCATGATCGACCCGCATAAATCTCATAGAGCCAGAGACTATCGCTCCACAATTTTCCTTTCAGATTCGGGTCGGCGAGTTTTCCGGTTAGTTGACACGAGGCGCGAGCGCGTCCCGCAGGTCTATCGATAAAAGTTATCCCTGCGAATCTCTGAAGGTTTCTGAAATGCGCAGTCCCATGTAAGTCTATTTCGCCTTCGTATTCTATAGCGCCGGAGAATTGGAATTTATTATTAAAATACACAGACATGAAACCCGGATGAAAGCGCACGCTGTCGGTTGTGATTGTCATCGAACCTTCTGAGCTATGCAGATGAAAGTCCGCAAACCGCGATTCGTCCAAGGTAACGTCTAGGTTGACAATCATATCGGTGGACCTCAAACCCGAACCGAGCGCTGTCACCAAGCCGTTTATATCTGATTCAGGAGATCCGAATACAAGTTGTGACAAGTCAAAATTCCGCACCGCTCCGTCAAACGCATACGTCACCTCATCTTCCGAAAATTCAAACTCCATCTTCCCCTGTATACCACAACCGTTTAGCGCAAGCCCGTAAATTGTGTCCGCTCGCACAGTGATTCCGGTCTTTGTTTTGATCATCGTTAAATCACAATTGATTTCTTCAAAAGAGCGCCCCATAAATTCTCCAGCGATTTCAAAAGGACCAGTTATAACGCTATCCGAAAAATCGCAGACCCCGGAAACACTTAATTGTCCGCTCAACTCCAAACCCAGAAGCCTCGAAAGGTAGTCCATGTCGATTCTACTTTTTTGCAGAGAAAGCCGCCCTCCCGGTTCATCGCCAAACTTTAGCATGCCGCTCATCGACGCGGATATCTTGCCCATGTCGATATCAATATCAGTGAAGACAGCGTTCTCGGCGGATAGTGTGAGCTTACCACGGGCTGAAACTATTTCGCTTTCCTCATAGTCAGAAACCATGTTGGCGCCGCGCAAGTCAAAGGCCATGCCGCGTTCATCAATTTGAAACCCCATCAGAATATTTACATTATCGAGAGTGATATTCTTTTCCAGAGAAACCAGATGAAAAGTATTGGAATTAAGCGCCAGATCGTGAACCGCTATCGACGATACGCCGAAAGAAAAACCGCCCCCCGAAGAACCCGACGGGAACGGAATCAGCCATTCACCGCTCGAATCCTGATGAACTTCAAACACTGCTGAATCAATTATGAGAGCGTCAAAAGCTATGCTTCCAGACCAAAGATTGGAGAGAGAATAAACCGAAGTTATTTTCGGTATGCTTGCCATTCGGTAGCGCCGGTTTCCGTCGTCGTACTCAACTACAACGTTTTCGATTATCAGACCATTCAGTATGTCACCGCGAATCTCACCGATTGACACATTGAGCGGCGCACGACCACCTATTAGTTTATTCAGATTGTGGTTTACGGCCACCTCCAGAAGACCGAAATGAAACACACCGACGTATGCGATTACAAGAAGGGCGACAATAACCGCGCCTGTCCATGCCAGAAATTTTAGCGCCTTCATTTGTCTTTAGTCGGTTAATTTGTTAATGGCGGTTCGCGCAAACGCGATTCGATCCGAGTTCGTAAACGGTTCGATATAATCCATTAGTTCTGTCAAATCTTCCACGCCAACGCCCACATTCAAACTTCCAAGGAGATGAGCTAGCAGTTGGCGAGAGCGGCCCTCATACGCCAGAGTTGCCACCACACACAATTCGCGAGTAAATACATCCAGACCGGGACGGGAAAGGATTTTCCCATATCCCTCCATAATCATTATACGATAAATATCCGGCGACATACTTTGAATTGAGTCGCGCAATTTGGGAAATCTTTCCGCGTAGATTCGCTGAATAAGCGCTATTCCATCGCGCTCGAACCGTCGTGACTCTTCTCGGGAATATTCAAGACTTACCGGCCCACCGCGGCCGCCCAGGTATTCATCAGGCGCGAACTCTTCCGCCAGATTGAATAAGGCGTCGAGCATCCGGGGGAAACCGCAGAAAAGATAGCTCTGGATTATAACCTCGTGCAGAGACTCACCCTTTATCCCCCGCGCTTTGAAGTCCCGCAATATCTTTTTCATCAACGCGTTATCAGCGTGGGCGATTAATGCGGAAAAAACGGCGAGAAGGATCGAAACGGAATGTGTTTCCGCAAGCTTCTTCTGGAATTTTTCTGGATTCAATTGATATCTTGCCGGAGGATTATCTCGATAACAGTCCTACGCCGGAAGCGCCGCACACGAACATAGCCGCAAGCCGAACCCAAACGCAAGAATCAAGTGTCCTGCTCTGCGCTAAAAGACCTGCATTGAGACAGAATTGAAACTGTGAATAAACAAATACGTAATGAGGAAAGGTCGAATCGAAGAACTGAATTATTCTTCTTTTGGGGAGAGTTTTTTCTCAAGCATTCGCAGGCGATATTCCATCGACTCAATTATCATCAAAAGGGAGTCGGCTGACGGCCCGCTGTCGTATAATAAGGGCGGTTCCAGAGCGTTTGAGAGTCCGGGTTCGAATTGCGCCAGAGGCGCCGCCACAATTCGAACATCCCGACTAATTCTTGAGTCTCCGCGCAAAACGCTGAACCTGACCACCGAATCCGGACGGCATCCAACCACAAAATCTCGAAGACGTTCAACGCTGTTCATCGTCACTCCATCACAGGAATAAATCACATCTCCCGCTTGCAAATCCGCCAATTCGGCCGGTGAACCGGGATCAACAGAGACAATTAGGGGAGCGGTAATTGAAGCGCGAATGAGATTTCCCGGCGTGGCATAGTCCTGCGACAGCGCGTTGGCGTTGGAAACCAGGCCTGGAGTCATTCCAACAATATTCGGCGCTAAACTGCGTCTGGTAATTCCGATTATCTTAGTGTCGATAGTTTTTACACCAAGATATCCCGCCTGTCTGTCACCGCAGCAACGCAGTCGGGAGCAAATTGCGGTTATGCGCGAAACCGGCAGAGCCAATCCGCGGCTCTGATTTCTTTTGTCGATAAGCGATCCGAGGGTCATTCCCAGAAGGTCTCCGCTCAAATCAAACACGCCCCCTCCAATACCGCTAGATCCCACCGAACCGCTAAAAATCAGGCGGCCCTGACCGAAGGAACCGTTGCAAATTCCCAATGACGCCTCAATAGCGCCATTTTCCGATCTGCCCAATATCAACGTCATTGAGCTCGTTTGGCCAGGCTCAGGCGCCATTCTCACCGGTATGGCATTTGGAAGAATGGCCCGCAGGAGAGCCAGACCCGTGCGATAGTCTATGCCTACAATTCGCACCGGATAATGAATGCCGTCCCGAATTAACGAAATACTGTCTTCACCGGCTACAAGAGCCGCCGAGCAAATCAAGAGTCCACTGGAATCTATTATCGTGGCGCTGCCGCGATTCACGAAAACCGGTTGGGCGCCCGTCTTCGCCATCAGATGTCCGCGCGCAGGTGAAACAGTCTCAATAGTTACAATCGAAGCGGAAAGTCGATTCACCAGCGACGCTACTTGCTTATCAAAGCTGGCCAGCCCCACTGTCTGATTCGCCACTGTCTTATTCGCCACTGTCTTATTCGCCGCCGACTTATTCGCCGCCGACTCATTCGACTTCGAATGGCTGGTAATCGACACTGAAATCAGAATCGCTACAATCAAAGATTTCAAAAGGTTGGAATACATGCTCTTGTCTCGAATTTCCAGATTTACTGGTTCATGAAACTGAGGTGGCTGGAAAAACCCCTTGTCATTTCAGTTGACACATCCTTTCCGCCCTACCTTCGCGGAGATAAACCAAATGACCGTCCAGAAAAAAACGCCACGGTTAGAACGACCCGTCGACCATTCTTGCGCCTGTCTGCTTTGCAGGTGATGGATTATTAATCATTGGGCGAATTATGATCTGAGCTTGATTCCAGTTGGACCGTTTCAGCGGAGCCATATAGACTACAAAGGGAACCTGACGACATGGAATCGGCCTGACTTGAGGAGTAAAAATTATCTGCACGCCTCCCATTGAAGCGGATAGTCTAATCATTTTATGAGCGCGCGCCACTTCAGTCAGGAAACACCAGTTAGCGCATCCGGCTTTTGCGACTTTTGGACTAGAATAAGTTGCTCCCGCAGAATATGACGCTCCCGAATTTTGCGCCATCGGTGCGTCAGGAAAACCCAACTGTTTAATTCTTCTGGGGATAGCCCTTTTCTTGGATGAGGAAGAAAGGTAGGCGAAGGCCGGATTGTCTATTGGTTGAGCGGT
>JACZUZ010000021.1 GCA_022572905.1 Candidatus Zixiibacteriota bacterium
ACAGATAACACTGATGACGTAGAATCTAAAGTCATTTCACAGGCGCGCAAGGAATTCGATCAGGGTGAGCTGGATCATCACAATCGCAGATTTGAAAAAGCCCTGAAACATTACAAAAAAGCGCGTGAACTTGATCCCGAAAATAATCGCTATCTCTTCAAAGTAGCGGCCTCATATCACAATACCGGACAGATCAAGGACGCAGTTGACAGTTATACAGAGCTGATAGGTAGGCTGGAGGGAAAACCGTTTGAAGAGCGTCTGGTGCATGCTATCGCTTTCAAGGGTGGCAATCTTGCTATACTCAAAAGGTTTGAGGAAGCCGAGGCGCTCATTGACAGGGCGCTTGAGATGGATTCGGTAAGTGTGGTTGGCCTGGCTATGAAAGGTGAGCTACTAATCGAACTTGGTCGGCAATCCGAGGCTCGTGAATACATACAGCACGCCATCGAAATCGAACCGGATAACAAAATCGCCCTGGCGCTCAAGAAACGGGCGGAGTAACAAAGCTCAGGATTCTTGCGTTCTGGTCTACCCATTTGATGCTGGCGCTTATCAGAAATCGTACTTTACTGAGCGAGGCGCTGTTAGCGGCACTGGCTCTTTCACTCCTGGCGCTACCGGCGGGATTACTGTTGAACGGAAAGGCATTGCTGGCCCTTGTTAGCTTAAGCGGACTTTTTTTGACTCTCTTCATTTTTTCTGTAAAGCAATCTTTCTACTTTTTTTTCATAGCGAATTTCTTCTACTCTCCGTTTTATTTGGCGCCTACGCTGGCTCTACATCCGAACGACCTCGCCTTCGCTGTCTTATTATTGTCCGCTCTAATACATTTTCTTGTCCGAGCGCCCAGACAGAATGAAAGCGTCCCTCTGAGCGGTATTTTCGCCGTCCTGCTTTTCGCCGGCGCTATTTCTCTCCTTTTCGCTTATGATGTCAGTTTCGCGATCGCTCCGCTTGTGCGATTAACATGCATGTACGCGTTGTTCAGAATCGTGGCCAGTCATAGTGAGAGTTTCAGTCCGAAGACGATTATCGAGTTCTACTTAACATTGGTAGCGACGTTAAGCGCTATTCATTTCGGAGCGTATCTCTGGTTTGGTGGCGTAGAGCGGATTTTTGGACTTAGTGGAATCGCATTTGAGACTTTCACTATGGTAGGTGTTCCGATGGCCCTGGCCTTCGCTCTCTGGGATCCTGATAAACGCCGGAGACGAAAATTCGCGGCTATCGCTCTAGTAATTTTCGGGGGATTGATTGCAACTCAGTCCAGAGGTCCGGCAGTGTCAATCACTTTAACAATAACAGCGCTTACTTTCGTAAGCCACTTGTTCGCAAGAAAACTTAACTACAGGTTCGTGCGGAAGCGAATCAGGACTGTCGCATTCGGGGGTTTAATGGCGATCGGGGTTGTCTTTTTTTCCACTAATCTTTTCGGGCAATATCTTGAGCGCTTTACCACTCTTTTTTCGACCGATCAATACAGCACAACTACATTGCGAATTAGTCTCTGGGGAGCCGCTATTGACGCTTTTCAAACCTCTCCCGTTACGGGCGTTGGCCTGGGAAATTTCAAGACCATTGATGAAATTCTTCCACATCTAAAATTTGATCCTGTCCGCCCCTGGATAAAAAGATCATCCGCCCACAATGTTTCGTTACAGTTGCTAGCGGAAACAGGGATTCTCGGACTCTCGGCGTTTCTGGCTTTGGTAGGATTCGCTCTGCGACTTGCTTATTCGAAATTCAAGTCTTGTCGCGATCCGGCTCAGATTGGAGTTTGCGCGGCGCTATTCGCGGGAGCGGTGACTATTTTCACGACTACCTTTTTTATGCGGGTATGGACTTGGGGTCAGGAGGGTTATCTTCTGGCGATAATTTTGGGACTAATTGCTAATAATAATCGATACCGAATTAGCGCAAACCAGCGCTGATTTTTTAACTCGCTCGCAGATCTATTTCGACAAATACCCGGTCAAGACCTCTCTGAACTCTGAGCGGTCAATATTTTTCTCGAGCTTGCCGACGCTAGCAATTGATATCTCTCCGGTTTCCTCCGAGACAATTATAGAAATAGCGTCGGAGACTTCGCTAATACCGATCCCCGCCTTGTGGCGCATGCCGTACAAGCGCCGGTAGAGAGCGCTCTGACTCAAAGGCAAAGTGCAGGCGGCCGAGGTTATCTGTCCGCCGGAAATGATGACGGCGCCGTCGTGCAGCGGAGTGTAGGGAGTGAAAAGCGTAACCAGCATTTCCGAAGAAATTCTGGCGTTCATTTCTTTCCCTGTTTCTGCAAAATCGCGTAGACCCACGCGCCCCTCAATCACAATAAGGCCGCCGTATTTGAGTTCAGCTAAACGCAAACTGGCACGCGCAACTTCTTCCACCAGTTGGCGCCCACGTACATTACCAAATACACGCAATGCGCCAGTCAGGCCCAGATTTGCCAGGGCGCTTCGCAGTTCAGGCTGAAATAATATTACAAGCGCTACAAGTCCGAATGTTGTCAGGTTGGAAAAAAGCCAGCTCAAAGCTTCAAGTTGAAACCAGTAAGCGACAAACGCGACCAAAAACGTCACAGCCAATCCAGTCATCATATGCGCCGAGCGGGTTCCCCGAACCAGCTGGAAGAGCTTGTAAATCAGAAAGCCGACGACAGCTACGTCGATCAGGTCAACTAACCGGAAACTCAAAAAATCTATTTTGAAAAGTTCCATCGACTAGAACTCACTATGCCGACGCCCGGACAACATCTTTGATGTTTTCTTCTTGTCGCGATGCGTTCATAATTCCTTTGTAGACTCTCAGCGCCTGAACGGTTTCGCGCACATCATGAACTCTTATGATCTTAGCGCCCCGCGCAAAAGCCGCCAGCGCAGACGCTATTGATCCCCCCAGACGATCTCCGGGTGAGACAGCGCGAGGATCAAGGCCGCGAATAAATGATTTTCGAGATAGTCCAATTACAACAGGATAGCCCAACTCTCCGAGTTGGTTGATATTTTCCATCAGCGCAATGTTATCTTTCAGGCGTTTGCCAAATCCTATACCCGGATCAATCATAATATGTTTTGGATCAATTCCCACATCCAAACAGACAGAAGTCTGTTTTTTTAAGAAACTCAACACTTGCGCGACGACGTCCTTGTATTGTGGTTCGTCCTGCATCGTCTGGGGTGTACCCCTCATATGCATAAGCAAATACCCGGCGCGGCGAGCGCTGACCAGAGGTATCATTTTCGGGTCGAATAATCCCGCTGATATGTCGTTTATGATATCAGCCCCGCAATCAATCGCGGCCTGCGCAACTTCTGATTTCCTGGTGTCAACGGAAATTACAACATCGCTAATATCGCGTAGTTCGGCGATAACCGGCGTTGCTCGCTTCAATTCTTCGTCAACAGGTACTTCTTGCGCTCCGGGACGCGATGACTCCCCGCCTATGTCAATGATCTTGGCGCCATCGTCAATCATAGCGAGGGCTCGTTCCACAGCTATTTCCACAGTCGGCGCTTCGCCACCATCGGAAAATGAATCGGGAGTGACGTTGATCGCTCCCATTACCACGGGCTCGGTCAAATCCAAACCGCGCCCGGTTGAGAAATCGATCCGAGTGATTTTTTTTAATTCAGCTAAGTTGGATGGGGTCATCATAAGTAGCCATCTAGAATAATCGCACAGCTCCGTAATACAGTGTCTTTAGACAAAGACTCTATACAACATTATCTCCTGAGTAGAGCGAAGGCCTCAGCGCGGGTGGCGTCGCGACGCATTCCGCCGCGGATTGCGCTGGTTATGGTTTTTGATCCCGGTTTCTTAACTCCACGCATTGTCATACACAAATGTTCCGCCTCCAATGCGACCAGCAGCCCGAGGGGGCTTAGCTTTTCTTCAATTAAATTCGCTATTTCGGAGGTTAGTCGCTCCTGTATTTGGGGTCGTTTGGCGAGATCTTCAACGATTCGCGCAAGGGCCGAGAAACCCGTGGTTCGGTTGTTCTTGGGAATATAACAAATATGGGCCATGCCGAAGAACGGAAGCAGGTGATGTTCGCAGAGTGAGAAAAATGTTATATCTCGCACAATTATCATCTCTTCGTTGTTTTCAACCTGGTAGAGCTTCAGTTCGGGCGCTTCCTCGGTTCCAACTCCGGACATTGCGTCTTCATAGAATTCCGCTATTCGTTCGGGGGTTCCTTTGAGGCCTTCGCGATCGGGATTTTCTCCAATACCCTCAAGGAGCATGCGCACTGATTTGATTACTTTGTTTCTGTCGAATGTCATTTTCGGTAGTCGCTTGCTAAAGTGAATTTCAGACCAGATGATCTCATTATGAAAAGATAAGGGCGGTTGATTCGGAACTCAACCGCCCTCCTGATATCAACTGAATTTTATTTGAAGAAAATACTTGGGTCTAGCTGGAAACCGGTTTACTCTGAGGCTCTTTGGGTCCTTCGGTTTCGGCGATGATCTTGTCTATATCCGCCCCGTCGATTATTTCTTTTTCCAGAAGCTCTGCGGCGATCTTGTCCAGCACAGCGCGATGTTCGGTCACGATTCGAGTGGCTGTGGCCTCGGCGGTTTCAATAATTTTGCGCAATTCGAAGTCGATCAGCCGCGCTGTTTCCTCTGAATAGTCCTGATGTTGCGCAAATTCTCGACCCAGGAAAATTTGCTCCTCCTTTTTGCCGAAAGTGACCGGACCAAGTTTTTCAGACATCCCCCATTGACAGACCATGCGCCGGGCCAGGTCGGTCGAGCGCTCGAGATCATCGCCTGCGCCTGTGGTAACCTCGCCAAAGACAATAATCTCGGCGACTCTCCCCCCCAGCGCATAGGCCAAACGAGCCTGAAGCGACGATTTGGACTGTGTATAGCGTTCGTCCTCGGGTAGGAAACTGGTCACACCCAGAGCTTTTCCGCGCGGGATAATAGTGACTTTGTAAACGCGATCGGCTTCGGGTATATATTTGGCTACCAGAGCGTGGCCGGCCTCATGATAGGCTATCATTTCTTTTTCCTTGTCAGTTATGACCATCGATTTGCGCTCGGCGCCCATCATAACTTTGTCTTTGGATTGCTCGAGGACTTCCATCGATACTGAATTATCACCACGGCGGGAGGCCATCAGCGCCGCTTCGTTTATCATGTTGGCCAGATCAGCTCCGGAGAAACCTGGAGTGCCGCGCGCCAGAGGACCCATGTCCGCATCGTCGCTCATTTTGACTTTCGCCGCGTGCACATTCAGAATTGCTTCGCGGCCTCTCATATCAGGTAGAGGCACTATAATCTGGCGGTCAAATCGCCCGGGGCGTAAAAGCGCCGGATCGAGAACATCGGGACGGTTGGTGGCGGCGACCAGAATAACGCCGGAATTCGTTTCGAAGCCATCCATTTCAACCA
Source organism: Candidatus Zixiibacteriota bacterium (assembly GCA_022572905.1). Classification (GTDB taxonomy): domain Bacteria; phylum Zixibacteria; class MSB-5A5; order GN15; family JACZUZ01; genus JACZUZ01. The sequence continues at coordinate 5,403 of JACZUZ010000021.1, forward strand.
GCAATTGATTCAAAGTTTGTTCACGCTCATCATGACCTCCGCCCAACCCGGCGCCGCGATGACGACCAACTGCGTCGATTTCGTCAATGAAGATTATGCACGGGGCGTTTTTCTTGCCCTGCTCAAAAAGGTCCCGCACACGACTGGCGCCGACACCAACAAACATTTCGACGAAATCTGAGCCGGACATCGAGTAAAAGGGCACCTCGGCCTCGCCTGCGACGGCGCGAGCCAGAAGCGTCTTGCCTGTTCCGGGAGGACCGAGTAGCAATGCGCCTTTCGGAATTTTCCCGCCGAGCTTCTGAAATTTGCCGGGATTCGCGAGGAATTCGATTATTTCGCGAAGCTCCTCTTTGGCTTCTTCAACTCCAGCCACATCATCAAACGTAACCGTTGGACCTTCATCGTTGACTAGCCTGGCTTTACTCTTTCCGAAAGAGAAGATACTTTTCGGACCGCCCCCGCCCTGCATTTGACGCATGAGGAAAACCCAGAGGAAAATAATCAGAAGGAATGGCGCTATGCCAAAAAGTATCCCCAAATAACCTTCGCTCGGCTCTTCTACGGAAACTTTTACATTCTGAGCCTGAAGCTTGTTTATTATTAGATAGTTGTTGTCATCAAACGGCAGAATGGTTGAGAACTCCGTAAACTGGCGAACCGTATTTCCGACAGGAAATGATTTGGACTCTTTTAATTTTCCCTTAATAGTTCTGCCGATAAGTTTCACCTCGGCCAGGTTGTTGGATTCGAGCTGTCTCTGGAAATCCGAGTAGGTAATCTCGGCGATTTCCGAACCAACATCCGAGAGAAGCTTGAACCCCACAAACGCCATACAAAAAATTAACACCCAGAAAATCACTGGACGCGCCGGTCCGCGGAAAATCATCGGCCCACCCAGGGGACGGTCGGAAGAATCCTTATCTCCTTTGCGAGACTTTTTGCGGGACTTTGGCGTGGGTGTCTTGGTGGGTGATTTATCGCCCTTGCCGGAAGCCTCGAACTCGGGCTTGCTATCAGACTCAATATTGGCAGACTCAGTATTGACAGGTTCAGTCTTGGCCTGTGTTTGGTCTTTGTCTTTTTCGGGTGTCATATATTTTACTTGGATTAACTCATAGATTATTTTTTAGGATCGACGCACTATATTATTATCGATTATTATTCACCAAATTCCACTGTCTTACTGTTGCAAAACGGCGGCCCCAGAGAGCCGCCGACACTAAACTCCATACGTACCAGAGAGATAGAAGGTTCTCATGCGCCGGAACCTCTGATTCCCTCTTCAGCCCTCATTTATACGCTAATATAGGGGCAAAGTCCAGCGCTCCGGGGGGAGGAGGCAGATGCGGGAATCTAGAAATCGTCTGACACATTTTTTTCTGATACCTCAGATTCATTTGCTTCCAACTCCAATACTTCTTCCGCTTCATCGTTGGATAGTTCCTCTACTGACCGAAGGTTACGAGCCATAGCTCGAGTTCTAACACCTGTGTCATCGATTGTACTGCTAGCCGCATTTAACTGACGTTTGACCTTTACCAAAATTTCGTCAAATTTTCTGAACTCCGTTTTGACAGCTGCAAGAACTCTCCATACTTCAACGGCTCGCTGTTCAATCGCGAGTGTTTGAAAGCCCATTCTAAGACTACTCAAGGTTGCAGCTAGAGTTGTTGGTCCAGTAACTACTACTCTGAATTTTCGTTGCAGTTCCTCGACTAAAGATGGCGACCTGAGAACCTCCGCATAGAGACCTTCGGTGGCCAAAAACATTATTCCGAAATCAGTCGTGCTAGGGGGAGAAATATATTTGTCATGTATTTCTTTAGCTGAAAGTCTCACCGCACGAAACAATGCATCGGATGCCTTACGAACTTCATCTTTGTCCCCTCGCTCAGCCGCGTCTTGAAGTCGAATGTAGTCCTCTTGCGGAAACTTTGAGTCAATTGGCAACCAAACCTTACTATCTGGATCGGCGGGATTTCCTGGTAAACGAACAGCATATTCCACAATCTGAGTAGAGTCGTCTTTTATTCGCACATTCTTATCGAACTGAGTCGGAGATAAGATTTGTTCGAGTATTGAACCAAGCTGAACTTCTGCCCAAGTTCCTCTTGTTTTTACATTCGTAAGAACACGCTTAAGGTCACCGACACCTGATGCCAAATTGCGCATTTCTCCCAAACCCTTCTGGACAGATTCAAGTCGCTTACTCACTTGGGCGAAGGACTCCCCAATTCTTTTTTCGAGGGTTTCCTGAAGCTTCTCTTCAACTATTTTTCGCATTTCATCCAATTTCTTCTCGTTTCCCTCCTGTAATTCCTTTACACGAGAATCCAAAGTTTTGCGAACTGTTTCAAGCGAACCTTGAAGCTCCTCTCTCAAAGATTTCGAATCTTCTTTCGATTCATTCCTACCTGATCTAAGTTGATCGCGGATTTCTCTCTCGAGAGTTCGGGAAGAATTCTGTATTGTACGAAGTAGTAACAATGAGGTAGCGACTGATACTAGGATCAATCCACAAAACACAATCCAAAACTGCGATTCATCCATCATTCCCAACCCCTCACTTATCAAAGCCACTGACGACTCCCACAAAGTTCAGGTTGCGGTACAACTGCGAATAATCGAGTCCATAGCCTATCACAAACTCATCCTTGATTTCAAAACCGACATACTTTGGAATCAGGTCTTTCTTGCACACTTCCTTTTTGTATATCAAGGTCGCCAACTCCATCGATTTCGGCTCTTCGAGTCTCAAGCGCCGCAAAATCGCCTCGGCCGTGCGGCCCGAATCGACCACTCCCTCCACAACTATCACGTCGCGACCGCGAATGGGCAGATAGGGCGACGGCCCCACCGCGATAGTGTCGTCCTGTTTGGCGCCATTGCGATAGCTGGCCGCTGAAATAAATTCTAATTCAAGCGGAACCGTTATCTGCCGCGCCAGATCCGCCATGAACACAAAACATCCCTTTAGCGCTCCAACCAGAACGGGAGTGCGCCCGGCATAGTCCGCCGATATTTGCTCACCAAGTTCGGCCACGCGCGCAGCGATTTCGTCTCGCTTGAAAAGTATATCAATCATATGGCGATTCAGAGTCGCTTTATTTGGCTCTTCCAATCTCTACCTCCAGAATATTTTCCTGTTCCACCCCGCCTTTGGGCTTAGGTCTTCTCGAACGCTGTATTTTTACTCGATCACTTATTTCATATCCGGCTACCCAGATAACTCCTGTCTTGTCACACAAAAGCGGAATTTCATTCCTGAGGCAAGAAGGGATTTTGCGATCGGTGAAAAAATCTCCCAGTTTCTTTTTCCCCTTCATTCCCAGTGGCCGGAATGTGTCCCCTGGTCGCATCCCGCGAATTACGAGCTTGCCGGAAATCTTTGCGAGATCCAGATGGGCTCTTAGGCCCTTTTTCTGAATTGTCATCCGTGCTTTTCTAGCGGGGATTTCTTTGGCTGTGAAATAGGATGAAATCTCATCAAGCTTGATCTTCCGGCCAATATCGACTGCCCGTTGTTTGAGTTTGGCGCCACGCTCTAAAAAGACACCAAGTGTCTCTTGATCAATTTTCGCGCTGGCTCCGCCGGGGAGGCTCATTCCACCTGTCCCTTTTTCTGCCAGGCTCAGAAGTCGTTTAATTGTGGCGCTGTCTATATCTGACAATCCAGAGCGGATTTCTCCGACAGCGCGTCGCAGAACCGCTTTTTTGATCCAGAGCGGTAGGGCGCGGAATTTTTCTATGTCCAGCAGACATGTTCCCCCCGGTGATTTTTCGACAACCCGCTTGTAAGCGCTCTCGATCTTCGGCGCCAGATCATTCATTGTTTCGCTCATAATTTCACTCAGGCGCAGTATCGATTTACGCGCCTGCGGGAAGCGCTCTTCGATGACCGGCAAGACAACAGCGCGGATATAGTTGCGGGTGAATTCGGTTGCAAGATTCGAAGTGTCCACGCAGTAGTCCTGGTTAAGAGATATTAGATATTCAATCACTTCAGCGCGCGAAAACTTCAGGAGCGGGCGAATAATTTTACCGCGCTTGAATGGTATCCCGGTCAGACCCTTTGGTCCTGTCCCCCGGAAAATTCTAAACAAAATCGTTTCGATATTGTCGTCGGCGTGATGACCCAGCGCGATCCAATCCATCTGGTCTTCGCAAGCCAGTTGATTCAGGAATGTATGCCGTACCTCGCGGCCGGCCTCTTCAACACCCATTTTCCCGGACTGCGCGATCAGGGACACATCAATTTCGGCGTAGATATAGGGAATCTCAAATTGATCGCAGAGATTCTCGCAAAACTTGCTTTCTTTTTCCGCCTCAACGGGGCGCAGGAGATGATTGATATAACAAGCGCTCAAAGCGAGGTTACTGGAAGCGCTTATCTCAACCAGCGCCCGCAACAGCGCCACGGAGTCCGGTCCACCAGAAAGGCCGATCAATACCGAATCGCCTTCCTTGAAAAATCCGGCTATTTCAGCGGGAATCGAGCGAGTTGCTTTTTTCTTTTTTCGCGGGGCGGACATGGAATCAATATAGTAAACATAGTTCCCTCGTTCCCCTATCCAGCAAACGCTCGGTACAAAATTTTCTGGAATTCGCCCAATTTGCCGCTGGTGTAATAGATCAATATATTGCCGCCCTGCCCGCACGGCGGGACGAACCTACAAATGACGAATTCAGAGTGAAAAAAATGTTGTCCGCCACAACTAAAGAAACCGACCAGTCCACAACAGCAGAGCCTGAAGTCGATCTCGACCTGGCTCGCGAGCTGGGACTGCTCCCCGAGGAATTCGAACAGATAAAATCAATTCTGGGCAGAGTTCCCACATTCGCCGAGCTGGGAATATTTTCGGTGATGTGGTCTGAGCATTGCTCGTATAAAAATTCTATTCTCCAAATCAAAACCCTACCCCGCGAGGGCAAAGCGCTCTTGACCGAAACCGGCGAAGAAAACGCCGGAGCAATTGACATTGGTGACGGACTGGCGGTGGTTTTCAAAATCGAATCACACAACCACCCCAGCGCCGTTGAACCATACCAGGGAGCGGCAACCGGAGTCGGCGGGATTCATCGGGATATTTTCACAATGGGCGCTCGTCCGATTGCGGCGCTTAATTCATTGCGCTTTGGAGATATAAATAACAGCCATGTGCGGTATATACTGGACGGTGTCGTGCGCGGGATTGGCGATTATGGAAATTGCTTTGGAGTGCCCACTGTCGGGGGTGAGGTGTTTTTTGATAAGTGTTATACCGGCAATCCGCTGGTAAACGCCATGTCGGTGGGTATTGTCAAAACAGGCCGCATGGTTTCCGCTGTGGCCAGTGGCGTCGGAAATTCTATTATGATTGTCGGATCGAAAACCGGTCGTGATGGCATCCACGGAGCAACATTCGCCTCCGTTGAACTGAGCGAAAAATCGCAAGCGCAAAGAAGCTCTGTACAGATTGGCGATCCATTTACCGAAAAACTTTTGCTTGAAGCCACGCTTGAAATTGCAAGTGAGGATATTGTGGTCGGCGTGCAGGACATGGGCGCCGCGGGAATTACCTGCTCATGTTCTGAAATGTCCTCCAAAGGAAACGCCGGGATTGAAATCGAAATAACTAAAGTTCCGATTCGCGAGGCGGGTATGACACCATATGAGATTCTCTTGTCCGAATCGCAGGAACGCATGCTGGTTTGTGTTAAAAAGGGCCAAGAGGCGCGGGTCAAAGAGATATTCGACAAGTGGGAGCTTGACTCGACCATAATAGGCGTAGTAACCGACACCGGGCGCTTTGTTGTCAAAGAACATGGCAAGATTGTCGCCGATATTCCATCCGAGACTCTCGTTCTGGGCGGCGGAGCTCCGGTTTATAAGCGCGAAATCAAACGCCCCGACTATCTCGATCAGTCCGAGGCGT
>JACZUZ010000022.1 GCA_022572905.1 Candidatus Zixiibacteriota bacterium
CTCCCAATCGAGAATTGTAGTCAGGACCAACCCCCCCAGCGCCCCCACAATTATCCCGGTGACTCCTCCCAGCGCCGTCAGAGTCGCCGCCTCAGTCAAGAACTGGAAAAGGATATTAGATCTTTTGGCTCCGATAGCTTTTCGTACGCCGATCTCGCGAGTTCGCTCGGTGACAGAGACCAGCATGATGTTCATAACTCCTACGAGACCCACGAAGAGCCCCACAGAAGCCACGGCTACCGCAACAAGCTGAATATTCATTGTTATACTGCTGATACGATTCTTGAAGCGGTCCTGCGTTAGGATTCCGAAATTATTCTCTTCTTCTGGCCGCACTCCTCGTGAGCGGCGCAACGCTCCGACGACCTGATCAATCGCCTCGTCAATTTTGTCCTTGGAAACGGCGCTACAAAGTATAGTTACGCGTCTGATTTCCGGGTAAATCTTGTCAAATGTAGTGAGCGGGATCAAGACAAAATCATTTTCGCTAATTCCCAGCCAATCATCAATTTCAGTGTGAATGCCAATCACTTCAAACTTGCGGCCATTTACTCGAATAATCTTGCCTAACGCCTCTTCGCGAACCTCAAACAAAGCGTCAGCGACTTCCGGCCCGATCACGCATACCATGCCCTTTCGTTTCATATCGCCTTCGTCAATAAAACGACCCAACTCGACACCCCGGTTTGTGACCGTGGCGTATTCTGGCCATACCCCGCGATAATCGTCCGGATTCGTAGCCCGCTTGGAGCCATATTTAATGACATTGCCAAAAGACCGTTTCTGAGGCGATACAGACACTATTAAATCACATGACTCCCGGATCTCAATCGCCTCTTCGGTAGTAATATTTCTCCGCCGCCGTTGCGCGTCGGTCATATTATCGAAATCGGTGTGCGGCTCCCATTTGCGAATATAGATTAGATTTGTTCCGATCTTGTCAATCGACGCCTCCGCGTAGGCGGTGAAGCCGTCCAAAATTGTATTTATAAATATGACCGAACAAACACCTATCATGACGCCTACAATTGTCATGGCGCTTCGGAATTTATTCGTCTTGAGCGAGTTAAGCGCCAGGAATACGCTTTCGGTGATTTGCGCTCTTGTTTTGTTTTGACTAGATGATTTTTTATCTGCGTTCATTCGTAACTCAATGCTTTTATAGGGTCAAGTCGCGCCGCGCGCATGGCCGGATATATTCCGAAAAACAGCCCGACAACCAACGCAATTCCGAACCCGAGAAAAATCGCCACACCCGTCGGGTCGGTGGGAACATCCTGCATCTTCCCCAGGAAAAATCTCCCTATGCCAATCCCCAACAATATTCCTACGCCTCCCCCCAAGAGAGACTGTATCAAAGACTCATACAAGAACTGGGCGCTGATGTGCGAGCGCTTGGCCCCGACCGATTTGCGCACGCCAATTTCGCGAGTGCGCTCCGTGACCGAGACCATCATAATGTTCATAATAACTATGCCGCCAATAATTATTGAAAGGGCGGGAAGCGCTATGATTATTGAGCGAAACGCTTTTGTGATATCATTGATAAATCCCAGAATGGCTTCGGGACTGAGCAGTTCAAAGTCATCCTCGTCCTCATAAGCGACATGCCGATTGGAGCGCATTACCACCCGAACCTGATCCATCGCCTCGTCTCTTCGCTCCGCGGACACAGCTTTGATAATCAGATTGATCGGGTTGCCGCGTTGTTTGAAAAGCTTTTGCATTGTCGAGAGTGGCATATATATAAACGCATCCTGTGAATTGCCAAATAGCGCCCCTATTCTTTCAGACACGCCGATGATAGTAAATTTATAATTATCAAGGCGAATCGTTTTGCCAAGCGGGTCGGTCCCATCGAAAAGCTTTTCGACAATATCCTGGCCAATGAACGCGACTTTACTGCTTCTGCGCTCATCTTCTTCGCTTAAATAACGCCCTTGAGCGACATCCATGTCTTTCATGGACAGCAAATTTGAAGTATGTCCTTCGATATAAACTCGTCTCATACGAATAGATTCATATTTTGCGTTCGCCCGAGCGTATCCTTCAGCGCCAACATCGTCGCAAGCATCGCAACCCGCCTTGATAGGAGCGATTAATTCACGAGTTATTTTTCTTCTCCGGCGTTTCTTCTCATACTCATTCCATGATGTAACAATTCCGAACCGGGTGGCCATAAATGTATTTTGACCCATTGATTTAAACACATGCTCCATCTCCTGTTGCATGCCTTCAACGATGGACACTATAGCGATCACAGCTGTGACACCCATTGCCATGCCGAGCATAGTCAGAAAAGAACGCAAACGGTTCACCCAAATGGCCGCAATCGCCTCTTTCAAGAGAGAATACCAGATCACTGCACTTTACCGCGCTCTTTCTCTTCAGAAGTGACTCGGCTGTCCCTGAAAATTTTTCCATCCAGAATTTGAATTACTCGATCTGTGTGCGCAGCGATGTCCGGCTCGTGGGTCACAACTATAATCGTATTGCCCTTTTTGTGAATATCATCAAATAGCTCCATTATTTCCGCGCTAGTTTTACTATCCAGGTTTCCGGTTGGTTCGTCGGCTAGAAGTATAGATGGATTATTTACAAGCGCCCGCGCAATAGCGACCCTCTGCCTCTGCCCACCTGATAATTCAGTGGGCTTGTGTGTCATCCTGTCGCCAAGGTCAACCATTTCCAAGGCATGTTTGGCGCGCTCGATGCGATCTCCGGCTCCATTTGTACTATATATCAGAGGCAATTCGACGTTGTGCAGAGCTGTCGAACGCGCGAGTAGATTAAAAGTCTGAAATACAAAGCCGATTTCTCTATTTCGAATCTCCGCCAGCTCATCGTCACTAAGCGAATTGACTTCCTGACCATTGAGCCTGTAGACTCCCTTGGATGGTGTGTCGAGGCACCCGATCAGGTTCATCAGAGTAGACTTCCCTGAACCCGAGGGTCCCATGATCGCGACATATTCACCCTTGTCAATTTTCAGCGTAACGCCTCTGAGGGCCTGCACTTCCTCAGCGCCCATCTGGTAGACTTTCCAGAGATTATCTGTTTCTATAAGAGCCATTATTAGTTTTCTCCCACATAGCCTTTTTAATCTTCGTCAGACTCTAACTCTTTAAGTGAGTTTTCAGCAATTTCGACTTTGTCTCCGTCTTTGATCTTACGCAACGTCTTGAATGAACCAGAAACTATCGTGTCTCCCTCGCTAATTCCAGAGAGAGCGGCGATGTTCTTCTGATCCGCTATCCCCGTCTTAATTTCCACGAACCTCGCCACACCATTGCGCACTACGAATACGCCGGTTTTCTTGACTTTGTCCTTTTTGGAAGATGATTTCTTGTTTGAATTATTTTCTTCCGAATCATTAGCATCAGGCTCTGCGGCAACAGCGTCACTCGCAAATATTCCACCCGATGTATCTTCGTCATCCTCGGACTTCTTCAAGGAATCCGGATCAAACTCGCGCACTACCAGCGCCGCATAAGGCACAAGAGTGGCGTCCTCCATCATGTCGCAGGTAACATCAACAGTCGCCGACATTCCAGGACGTAAGCGCACATTCGAATCGTCGAAACGCACCTTGACGCGGAAGTTCGTTGTCATATCCTGAGTGCCCTGTCCTATCACAATAGCGGAATTTCCGATTTCGACAACTGTGCCATCGAAAATAGTGTCACGGAATGCGTCCACTTCAATCTTCGCCAGTTGACCCAATTCAATCTGAGCGATTTCGGTTTCATCAACGTCTACCTCGACTTCAAAAACAGACAAATCCGAAATTGTCATCAGCGTTTTGCCTTGAGTAAACGCAGTTTGAGCCTGCGAAATTTCGCCGACTTCGGCGTTAAGGAATGTTATCACTCCGTCCATCGGCGCTGTGATACGCGTGCGCTCCAAATTGTCCTTCGCTTTTTCCACGCGCGCCCGTTGTGTTCGCACCTGGCTTTTGAGAGCGGTGTAATTTGCCCTGGATTTCAGATATCGATACTTCGCGTTGGTAAATTCTGTCTGGGAAGTAAGTTTCTTCTCATACAAATTCTCCTGGCGCTCGTATTCCTCCTCATCCTGCTCTTTGGTGGTCTTGGCGCCTTCCGCTCGAGCTGTGTACTCATCCAGAGAAAACTGAGCCTGATCAAGGTCGCTTCTTAGCTGAACAGGGTCCAATTGCAAGAGTAGTTCGTCTTTGCTAACCCGATCACCTTCGTTCACAAATACTCCAATGATTTTACCCGATACCTGCGATGTGATATTTACTTTGGTCTGGGGCTGGATGCGTCCCGAAGCGGAAACTTCCTCGACGATTCTATCTAAAGACGCCAGCTCAACAAGCACTTCGGTCTTTTCCTCTCCATCCAAGAGCATATTCGCCGTTACTAACCCACCGACTACAACAACTACTGCTGAGACTATCCAGACAGTTTTTTTTCGTTTCTTGGTCATTTCTTTACCTCAACACAATTCTACTATTAGTTCAAAACTCTTGGTGCGCTTCGCTATCCATAATCCGGATTCGTGGAGCGCCTATTCTATCTTATACTTACATGTGCTTGTTTTATTCAATTATATCCGTTACTGGGGCGTTTACAGAGGCTCTCCCTCATTGAGCTAAACTACTGCGAAACTCCCATCTTGAATTGCAAACGGGCCACGGCCAGATTCTGAGAGAACTTATTTCGAATTAAGGTGACTTGCGCATCTTTCAGACTTACCTGCGCGTCGAGAAGCTCCAGAATTGACGCGGAGCCCAAATTATATTTCTCCTGCGCCAGATTCATATCCTCCTGGGCCGATTTTACATTTTCTTCGGATACGCTGACCTGCTCAATCGCCGTTTGCAAATCCAAATAATCTTTCTTAATATCCCGCGCTACGCGGTTGTTCGATTCATATCTATCTGCGCGCGCATTATTCAATGAGACACGATTGTTAACAACGTTTCTCTCGCGAATAAGCTTGTCAAAAATGTTCCAGGACACGTTTACTCCCCAGGTTGTCGAAGTGCTTGAGAAGTCTATACTTTCGGCTATGAAATCGGCCCGCGATCCATCGGACCATGTTCTCGAAACAAATCCCGTAACACTTGGCAGATAGTCTCCGTAGGCCGATTTTAAATCGTATCTGGCCGCGCTTTCAAACTTTCTACTGGAAAGCAATCCGGGATGGTTATTCAGTCCGGTTAATAGAGCCGACTGGAGGTCTCCGTCGAAAGAAACCTCAGGATAATTCGAATCGAATTCCATGTCCTCGGTCACGTCAATTCCGGTTACAAAAGCCAGATCGGCCTTGGTCGTCGCTTCTGCGTTGCGAGCTTCCAGAAGCGAAAGATTATCATTACCGAATTGAACTTTCTGTTTGAGCACATCGGACAATGACGCCGAACCAACATCATAGCGAGACTGCACCAGATTCAATTGCTCCTGTGAACGTTTAACTGTCTCTTCCTGAACTTGCAAATTCTGAATTGTCGCCAGATAGGCAAAGAAATTTATTTTAACATCCAGCACAATTGATTGTTCGGCGAGATCAAGCTCATGATCCTGCGCTTTGCTGCGCGCTTTTGCGCTCTTCCAGTTATGGATATTCGAAAACCCGTCGAACAGAGTTAAATTCGCGGACACATCAAAGAACGAACTGGATCTATCCTGGTCAGGCAAAGTTACATCCTCTTTGACCTGAACTATGTTAGTTGGCGGATTTACGACTCCAATGGTATCTCCGTTTATGTCCAGCAATAATGCCGTGTCCTGCGTAAATGATACAGTTCGGAAGTCTTCAGTTTTCTGATCGGTAGCCTTCGACTTTGAATTACGATACGTAGCCGATACATTCGGCAGTATTAGCTGGCTAAGGCGCTGTCTGACCAGAGCGTCGGCGTTGCGCTTATCCCCTCGCGCTCTGACAACCGACGAACGGTTCTCTTTGGCGAGTTTAATGCAGTCTTCAAGGGTATATTTTTCCGCAAAAACGGACGACGGAACACAGAGCGCAAAGATAGCGGCGCCGAAGATATATTTTGTCAAATATTTTGTTTTGTGTTTTGCTAAGAATTTTCGTGAGCTTTTACCAAGACTCATATGTGAGACTCCTTCTCGGGTTGAAATCCGATTAACCGCTTTTGTATTCGAGCATAAAACGATAAAGTTGCGTTATCTATCAGATATTTTTGAATATTTTTTCGACTATCATTACTAATTTATATCTTATTTCCCCAAAATTCATTCAATATTTCATTATTTTCTGACGAATCAGTCGAAATTGAATCTCAAAAATTGTTTTCCTCAGGCCCATTCTAATAAACGATTGTGCCGCCGGTGAAAAGGTTCGCACCAGCGACTGCGGCAATAAATAATAACCAAATGGGCGTCAAGACATATGCGAACTTTGACGCACTCATTTTGTATACGGCTCCAAGCCCGACACATGTCACAGCAAGCCGCCAGATAGTTGTTAGCTCGATCTGCCTCAGTAGATAATGAATGAAGGAACCGTCATTAGCGGGCCGCAAAATACCGAGCCCCAGATACACATAGCTCGATCCTTTCATAACCATGAGTCCCGCGCGGGCGTATTCGCCCACCAAGCCAACAAATCCGGCCATGGCTATGACCATCAGGATTTTCCAGAAAGGCGCCTTACCGCCCAATATAAAATTTCCAGAGCCCCAGGCGATCAGTCCGATCAGAACAACCATCACTACACCGGCGCCAACCCCAATGGCGGAGGTTTTTGGCGTGAACTTCATGTTCCCTTCAATCCCATCTTTTATTTGCGTTCTTACTTCTTTGTATCGCGCTTCTGGCATTTGATCTTTGAAGTTCTCAATGTTTTTCAAAGCGTCTTTCAGCATATTCGGCATGAGGTAAGTCGATTGGATACTCCATGATCCTAATCCGATCACACTCACAATCAACGCGACAATCAACCACTCCCACTTATTCGCTAGACCAGAGAACGCATCCTGAGGAGCGCTGAAAGTTTTTAAGACTCGCTCGAAGAGGCCACTGACATCGGCTGACCGCTCTCCCCCCACGGATGGCAGGCCTTCAATGCCCGAATTTCTTGTTTTGTCAGAATTATATCCACTTGTTTCGCTCACTTTTCACCTCCCACAATAGCGTCCGTCGTCTGAGCCCGCGACTAACGCTTCAATTGTTTGACGATTCGCCGTTCAATAAGTTTCAAATTCTTTCAAATGTTGAAATCGGCGGGTCTCAGCGGCGCTTTACCTAAAAGAAACTCTCCCGCGAGTCGCTCGCAAGAGAGTTTCTATTACTTTAAGTATTGTTACGCTAACATTGGCGACGCTCATTACATCCCAAAGTTCGTCGCTCCTGTCTTCTTCGAACCGCCAGCTTCCTACTCGGCCGAAATCAGCGTATCAGAATCGGCGCCAGAACAAGCGAAACAATCGCCATAAGCTTGATGAGAATATTCATCGAAGGACCCGAGGTGTCTTTGAATGGATCGCCAACAGTATCCCCCACCACCCCTGCTTTGTGGGCGTCAGAACCTTTGCCGCCGTGAGCCCCGGTTTCGATATATTTTTTGGCGTTATCCCAGGCTCCACCCGCGTTGGCCATGAAAAGCGCCAATAACACTCCTGTGAGCGTCGCTCCGGCCAACATTCCGCCCAAAGCGTGGACTGACCAGCTACCGACAATCATAGGCGCCAGAATAGCCACCAGGCCGGGAACGACCATCTGCTTGAGAGCGCTTGTTGTGGCGATATCCACGCAGCGATCGCTATCGGGCTTGACTTTGCCTTCCATGAGACCAGCAATCTCTCTGAACTGGCGTCGCACCTCTTGAACCATTTCGAAAGCGGCCTTGCCGACGGCGTTCATTGTTAGAGCGGCAATTAAGAACGGAAGGATTCCTCCAATAAAGAGTCCGACAATTACATTTGTATCGAGCAGATCAAGCATATCGATTTTAGCCACTTTTGCATAAGCCGAAAAAAGCGCCAGCGCAGTCAGCGCCGCCGAACCGATAGCGAAGCCTTTGCCGATGGCGGCGGTTGTATTGCCAAGCGAATCGAGGCGATCGGTAATTTTGCGCACATCCGGGCCGAGTTTGGACATTTCGGAAATGCCTCCAGCGTTGTCAGCTATTGGCCCATAAGCGTCAACGGACATCGTAACGCCGATTGTACCGAGCATCCCAACTGCGGCAATGCCGATTCCGTATAGCCCAGCCAAGCTGTTGCCCATGTATGTCGCCAGGGCGATAACCAGAACCGGCAGAGCGACAGATTCCAAGCCAACCGCAATTCCTGAGATGATATTAGTCGCTGCGCCGGTCTCAGAGGCTTTGGCTATTCTATACATGGGTTTACCGGCCGTATAGTATTCGGTTAGAAGCCCCAGAACAATTCCCGCGACATTACCCACAAATACAGCCCAAAAGATATCCCGTGATAGTCCGAGGTATTCTGTCAGGAACCAGGCCGCGGCAAGCATTACGACTGAGCCTACATAAGTGACCATTCGCAAAACCGTGGCAGGATTCAATTTTGAGAGCACATTCACTGAAAGTATCCCCAGCATACTGGCGATAGCGCCTGATGCAACCAGGAGAAGCGGAAAAACCATTTGATTCGTGCTATCGTTACTCCACGCGATCGCTATGGTAGCGATAATCGAGCCAACATATGACTCGAACAAGTCGGCTCCCATGCCGGCCGTATCACCCACATTGTCTCCAACATTGTCGGCGATAACCGCAGGATTGCGTGGATCATCTTCCGGTATACCAGCCTCAAGTTTTCCAACCAGGTCGGCGCCGACATCAGCGGCCTTGGTAAATATGCCTCCTCCCACACGGGCAAAGAGCGCTATTGATGACGCTCCCATCGCGAACCCGCTTAATGAGGAGATATCGTCCATGCCCAGAAAATAATAGAAGAAGAAGCCTACGCCGATCAGCCCCAGTGAAGCCACTGACATTCCCATCACTGATCCGCCGGAAAAGGCGATCTTTAATGCGGCTCCCTCACCGTACTGTTGAGCGGCGGCGGTGGTACGCACGTTTGAACGCGTTGCCGCTTTCATGCCAAAAAATCCTGCGGTCATAGAGCAAATAGCTCCACTTACGAAAGCGATACCTGTGTTCAGGCCAAGTTTCCAGCCAAGAAGAGCGAAGACCACTACTATGAAAAAAGCCAGTATAGTGTATTCGCGCCGCAAAAAGACCATTGCGCCGTCGTGAATGATGTTTGAGATTTCAATCATCTTCTCATTACCACTGGGCTGTTTTTTAATCCAGATGTAATATGCTAAGGCGAATAGCAGCCCGACGACTCCGAGTATGACAGCGTGGAGTCCGTAACCGGCAATTTCTTCAATGCTCATTGGCTTCTCCCGTTTGGATAGACAGTTCTATAATTTTCAAGCTTTTTAAGAAGTGCTTTTTCGAGGAATTTCTTTGAGTAATTTTTCTTTACTGAAAATCGTTTTCTATGGAACGCTACAACCAGAAACTATTTTCGTGCGATTTCTGAGAGAATTCAGACTTTCAGAATCGCCGAAATTTCAGCTCCGAATATAAAGGCGACTAGTATTAATCGCTAGCCAAAGGTACAAAAAAATCCGCCAAACTTTGCTCTTCCCCAGATTTCAGGTAAAACTCCGGCAGTGAAACTCCGTTGTTTGTTGAACAGAAACGCTCAGGTGGCATACCTCTAAGAAAAGATCGGGCGTCGAAAGACAAACACCCGACCATGTGACTTGACTACCAATCTTTGGCCAATAATCTTTAGCGTAGCAGATTATCTGACTTCTATTTCCGCTAGAATCGAAGGCCAGCCCTTGCGACCATCAGCGAATGGAAAGACCGTTCCGGTTTGATTTAGCATTCGAAGGCCCCAAAGAGTTCCGGTTCCACCGAACGCAAGCTCCCGCGCTAGAACCACAAGAGGGAAATTCTTGCTTGTGTCGGTATAGTTATCCGGCTCAAGAGTAATAAAAGCGATCGCGGTATCCGCTACGCTGTTGACAAAACTGATCGGACTGCCGGGACTCGGATTAATCGAGAATCTCGTAGAAAAAGAAGTCGAAAGAAAATCTTCACCTGGGAAAGGAGGAACACGGGCTAAGGAGTTGTCAAGGAAGGGATGTGATTCTCCATCGCCGGGCTTGTGATAGCCGTTTTCATGCGAATATGTATACACCGGCTGAATAATCGTATCCGGACCAAAAATGAATGTATCCACAACGGTCGACGTTGAGTCTATTATCGTGTCGTGGAATACTCCTGTGGGTAGAAGAAGCCTGCCCTCTTTCTCCCAATTTAACTCTGAATTCTCACCGAAGTTCATCCTCACAAACTCCGCCGGTCCAGTCGCGGTCCGTGGTCCGAGCACCCAACCCTTGTAGTGCCATCCGGAATTGGTTAGGCTGGGAAGAAATTGAAATCCTGTTGTAAAGATATCTATACTGAATGTTCTAATAGTCGGAATGTCAATTTCGACATCCTGGTTAAATACATAGTTCATGTCAGGTTCGTAAGCTACGGAATCCATGTGTTCAGCGTCACCGAAAACATAAATCACAGTGTCACCTGTCCTATTAATGGGCACTACATGCCACCACGGCACTACAGTTTTAATTACAAACGTATCGAGCCCGTAGTTACTGAACCTTCGATAAGTAGTGGCGGAAACGCTATCGATTCCAAGAGTATCAAGAGTTGTGCCAAGGGTATCATCGGCTATGGTGTCGCGGGGAATATGTTTTGGCACATTATTACCTGTATTAAGCTTTTTTATCTGGATCGTATCTATAATATTCACGGAATCCGGTGAATAGAATGCAAACCACACCCCGGATATTCCGGAAGAAGAGTTCGATCCGACACTGGGAGTAACAACAGAAACAACACCCGTAGTGAATTGGTCAAAAGGAAAAGGCGAATCAAGCTGCAACTTCGCTTTGTCCTCGGGCGCTGCGATAATATCGGCCAGCATGATTGAGCTCCGCGTTCCGGTGCTCGCTTTTTGCTCGATTGAAACGAATAAAATATCATAATCGAGAATATTAAAATCTATATCGAACACTCTCGAGCGCTTGACCCCTGAGGCGTCCCGCATCACATACAAATCCTGATCCCAATCAAAGAGCTCGATCGAAATGTAATCAAAAAAAGAACCTGTTTGATCGTTCACTTTCACCACCCACAATTCATAAATCATACCATCTGGCGGAGATGGCAATCGACTCGGAGAAAGAGTGATTGATGATTCAGTGAAGGAGGAGAGAACCGGATCAGTATCCGAGCAACCCAGAACTGAGACGATTAG
>JACZUZ010000381.1 GCA_022572905.1 Candidatus Zixiibacteriota bacterium
AGCGCTCAAAGTTACCTGTGCGCATGAGTATTTTCACGCCGCCCAACTTGCGTATGACAGAGATGATGATCTGTGGATGTACGAATCGGGAGCAACGTGGGAGGAGGAAGAAATTTTTCCTCTGGTAAACGACAACCATCAATTTCTGCCTTTCTACTATGACGAACCAGACACATTCCTGACAACATCAACGGGTAATTTCATGTATGGCGGACTGGTTTGGCCTCAGTTTCTCACTGAAAAATTTGGAACAGCGATAATGAGAGATGTGTGGGAAGCGGCGCGTTTTGTAGATGGCGTTGATGCGCTTGACTCGGCTTTAGCTCTGTACGGATCGGTTACTTCAAAGGAGTATTCAGACTTTGTGACGTGGAATTTCTTTAGCGGTAATCGTTTTCGACCGGGATACTTTTCAACCGGGGCCGAATATCCGGGGATTATTTACGATCATACATTGCCCGCATCTATCTTCAGTAGCGTTACTCCTCAGGATCCTCCCGACGGTCTTGGCGCTAACTACATCATTTGGCCAACACCTCCAACTCCAAAAGGGCTATTGAAGCTCGATTTTGACGGTAGCGATGTTGTTCTCTGGCGCGTGAATATTTATTTGAAGGATTCGGCAGGAAATTATTTATTGGAAGAGCTCTCGACGGATATTCTGGGCAAGGGACAGTACATTAAGTACGATTATAATAAGTGGGATACGATTTTTATTGTGCCTCATGTTATCTCACAGTGGCAAAACAATAATTCATATGATTTCTCGACAACAGTGGTTCCCTATGGCGACGCCGACGGTTCTGGTGATCTGAATGTCGGTGATGCAATTTATTTGATAAGATATATTTTCACTGACGGACCTGAGCCGGTTCATGATATACGTATGGGTGACGCGGACTGTGGAGGAAATATAAATATTGGTGATGCGTTGGCCATTGTGAAATACATATTCGACGGACAGGAATTGCCTTGTTTCGAATAGAAACGAGCATCCCGATTGGAGCGCTGAGCGTTTCTGCGGAAATTCATCTCATTGTTCCTGGTTTTCAAGAAGCTCTTTAGGACAGGAAAGGGAGACTCAAACAAATTTCCTGATGAAGCCTGTCATTGACGAGAGTGAACCATGACCGACCATAATATCAAAAGAGCGATAACCACTACCCTGGCGTTGGTGGCGCTAATACCGAGCGGATTCTTCACTGTTGATACTTGGGGAGGGGATGATACTAGCGGCGCTAAAACCTCTCTTAGCGTACTGGACATGATTGAAAACGATCTGCTTAAGGGTGTGATTACACTAGAGGAAAAAACACTGCTTGAAGTTAGGGCGATTCGCGATCCTCAAAGTCTACCCGATAGTTATAAAATCAGCACCACATTCGCTTCGAGCGAAATAATACTTTCAGGACGATGCGCCACGGGAGCGCTTTTGGAGGCTTTGCGCCTGGCGCCGACTCTCAGCGCCGGAGCGCAGAAGGAGCTAAGCCAACTCATGGCGCGGCCGTCCAAGCAATTCAGCTATGATTCTCCCGGTGGGAACTTCAAAATACACTACAATGACACCGGACTTCACGCAGTTTCGCCCATAGACAGCAACAGTAACGGTTTTCCAGACTACGTAGAGCGAATAGCGATTTATGCGGACTCAAGCTGGAACAAACAGATTGTGGAAATGAATTATGCGCCGCCTCCTTCGGACGGAACCAATGGCGGGGACTCTAAAATCGATATTTATCTTCTGGAGATGGATTTTTACGGATATACTCAACCGGAAGACTCTGCTTCAGAGGCCTGGAACGATTATACCAGCTACATGGCTTGCCATCGCGACTTCATAGGCTTCCCACAAAACACAGATCCCGAGGGGAATCCGGCGGGAGCGGCGAAGGTAACGATGGCCCATGAATTTCAGCATGTAATCCAATTCGGTTATGACGTTTTTGAAGAGCTTTGGTTTCTGGAAGCGACCGCAACATGGATGGAAGAAGTTGTATTCGACGCAGTCAATGATAATTACAACTATCTTCTTGAATACTACGACTGGCCGCAAAAATCTCTCCGAGATTCCTCGCTTCACATGTACGGCTCTTTCGTTTGGCCGCTCTATCTTGAGCAGAGGTTTGATTCTGACTTAATGCGCAAGGCATGGGAAGGATCTAAATTCGGGAGCGCGATGACAACGCTGGAGGGGGCTTTGCCTATTTCCCATGGCGTTAGCCGCGATGACGCCATATATGAATTCTTTCTCTGGGTATATTTGGCCAATAGTCGTGATGACGGAGCTCACTTTGAAGAGGCCACCGTTTATCCGAATTTGAGAACGTCAAAAACATGGACTTCCTATCCGCAAGTCGATAAGTCTTCAACAACCCACCCGGGAGGATACGGCGCCAGCCTCGTGCGCTTTGATCCGAACGGTAATTTCGGACGATTGAAAATCAGTTTTGACGGAATCGACGCGGTGAAATGGGGGGTATGGGTGGTGGCCACACGCAACTCCAATCAGCATTCTTTCATTTCTCTCTCTTTGGACCAAAATGGATTTGGGACCGCATTTGTAGATAGTATGGAAGTGTTTGATGATATTACGATGATCGCGGTGAACCTTGACTTACTATCGGGAGCGTCGACTTTTTCATATACAGCGGAGGTTCTCGATTACGCCGCCATTTCTGGGACAGTTGTCAGCGATTCTACCGCCTACACTCTCTTTCCCAACAAAATAGGTTTTCGTCTGACAAATTTGAGTTCGACCCCGGATTCGTTTGATATTTCCGCCAGCGAAACGCGAGGGTGGCCCCTTACCGCGGATCAAATACCTACGATTCACCTTGCGGCAGGGGAG
>JACZUZ010000023.1 GCA_022572905.1 Candidatus Zixiibacteriota bacterium
CCGCGCCGTGGGTTGGCTTTTGTTCTGCCCGGCTATACCCGGCCCCGACCCGCCCCCCGATCCAAACACCGCCGTATTCTCGCCGAAATTCGCCCCAGCGGCCACACCCAGCCCACCCACAAACCCGGAACAGAGGTCGCTGACAATATCGCCATACAAATTAGGCATGACCAGAACATCAAATTGAGTCGGGTCGATTACAAGACGCATACACAACGCGTCGATAATAACATCCTCAGACTCGATATCGGAATATTTCGCGGCGACTTCCTTGAATACGCGCAAGAAAAGTCCATCAGATAGTTTCATGATATTCGCTTTATGCGAGGCGGTGACCTTCTTGCGCCCGTGTTTGCGGGCATACTCAAATGCCCAGCGGCAAATTCGTTCGGACGCGCCGCGGGTGATGCGTTTGATCGACTCGGCTGTGTCGTCATCCACCTGGCGTTCGATTCCCGCGTAGAGATCTTCGGTATTCTCGCGCACAACAACTAGATCAATATTTTCATAGCGCGTTTTCACTCCCGGCAATGTCACAGTCGGGCGTAGATTGCAGTACAGATCGAGCTCTTTGCGTAGAGCCACATTTACCGAACGAAATCTCTCTCCCACTGGCGTTGTAACCGGCGCCTTGAGAGCGACTTTGTTCTTGCGAATAGAATCGATAGTTTCCGCAGGCAAAGGATTATCGTTATCCGATATTTCAACAAGAGCCCGTTGGCCAGCCAGGCGCTCTTCCCATTGGATTTCAACCCCAGCGGCTTTTATGATCTTCGTGACGGCTTTAGTTACCTCCGGACCGATACCATCTCCGTCGATGAGTGTAATTTTGTGGCTCATTTGTTACTATAAATCTTTCTATAGCGTATGATCTAACGTCGCACTGCCAGCGGCCGAATATCCGCCATTGATGTCCACGCATTGCTATCTTGTTTGGCCATAAATACGACAGCCTCGGCTACTTCTTTGGGAGTGAGTTTCACCGCCGCCCGTGACGGAGAGAGCTCCTTCAATCTACTCTGTTTGGAAAAGTTGCGCATTAATCCGGTCTCCGTCGATGCGGGCGAAAGAATCGATATTTTGATTCCGTCGTTGCGAACTTCGTTCGCCACAGACTCCGACAATAGGTTCAAAGCGCCTTTCGAAGCGCTATAGACCGCGACATTAGGAATCCCCACTCGGGTCACCGACGATGAAATACTTATTATGTGCCCGTGACCCTGTTTCTTGAGAAGCGGTAATAGCTCCTGAAAGCTGTAAAACACCGCCCGAACATTGGTGTCCATTATGACATCGTATTCTTTCTCGCTGGTCTCAAGAATCGATTTATGCACCCCCACTCCGGCGTTGTTGATCCAAAAATCAATTTCCCCGAATTTTTTCCTGGCAGCGCTTATTATTCGCTTGATATCAGCGCGCTTGGACACATCGGCCTTGACGCAAAGACTCTTTCCCCCAAGAGATTTGGCTACAACCTTTAGTCTCGATTCCTTGCGGGCAGTCAGGACAACATTGGCCCCGTCAGATGAAAATTCCTGGGCGATGGCCGCTCCTATGCCCATTGATGCGCCGGTAACAACCACGGTCTTGTCTTTTAGAGAAATCATTGAACTCCTTCGTATTTTGCTCAATCCGAATTTGGAAATAAGCCCTAATTTGAATCTAACAGAGACAATTTGAGCTGGCAAGGAAACCACCCGCTATGGCAATCCATGTTAAAATCTTGCCTTGCGACGTTCAAAAAACATACTTTTCGACTTGAAAATACCGGCGGCTGGCGAATACTGGGCGGAGGTGTGTCAAAGAGACATTTTTTGCGCCGGATTCAATAATGGAACCACGCCGGACCGCAAATTGTTGTACTAGTTGTCGAAAAACACTGGATTCGATTTCCAGTTTGATCGGAGGCTACTGAATCATGAATGGAATTGATGTAAGCAATACACGCTGGACGTTGGGATTTTTCATGTTGGTTCAGCCCTTGGGCGTTTTTGCGCTTATTATTGATAAATTCTTTGGCGATGTATCATTGTCTCGCGAAACTTTGATGCTTTTGATTGCGCTTCCATGGGGATTGGCGATTGTAACAATATTGAGCGTGGCCGAAGATATTGGAGTTAACACCGGGAGCAGAATTCTCAAATGGATTTTGGGGGCTAGTCTAGTATACGCCACCTACACGTACGCTCTCAAAGAAATATATCTGATAATAATAATTCCGATAGGGTTTTTGGTTTTGCCGCTTCTTTCCATGTTTCTTAGTTACCATTTTTTCTGGAAAGCTAGGCGAGAAACGGCATAGGTGGTAATTCTATGCTGTGACTTTGAAATGACTGATTATTCGCAAAAAAATGCGAAAGACCGAAATGAACTTCAGACAAATAAAAAGCCCGCCCGCGCTTTCCCCTCATGCGCGGGCGGGTAGACCCTAAGAGAAAAAGAGGTGGTTTGCCCAGAATGATCGTTGTGGAGGTGGATTCCTAAGATACCCTAACGATCTCAAGCTGGACTGCCACTCTTACTATTAGCAAGAGTCATGCCCCAATCGTGACTTTGAGCGTGGCTGAAAATACAATCGGTTGCTAACCAAACCGTTATAGTAAAATAGTTTTATTTGTTGGAATTTTTATCTGAAAATCCGGCGCAGAATTCTACGGCGCTATTGTGGACAAAAAACGGTAAGCGCCCAATTACCAGACGCTTACCGTAAAAAGTGTTAATCGTGTTCTTTCGTAAGATTATGCGATTACGCTATTTCCTTTCTTCTAAAGATATCTTCTCTTAAGATAATCCCTTCTTAGGTGTTTCGTTCAAAGATACAGTCGCATTAATTGGTCTAATAAATCACCATTTCAGCAAAATATTCTACCCAGCCATTCGACTGCGCTGAGAATTACCATTTTGATCCCAGCTAACAGAGAAGCGTCTCATTTTCGCTCTCAAGGTTGATTCGTTGACCTTCAAGAGTCGCGCGGCCCTGGACTTATTCCAGTTAGCGGCAATCAGCGCTTCCTCAATCAATTGTTTTTCGAAACGACCAACCTGATCCGAGAGAGTCTCTTCGCGAACTTCTCGCTCATTTTCAAAAGTCGAACGAACCAGTTCGATGAGCGAACCCTCCTGTACCAAACTCGAAAACGCTTTCATTCGTTTGACCAGGTTTTCGAGCTCGCGCACATTTCCCGGCCATGAATGAGTCAAACAATGATGAACCAGCTCCGCTTCGGGTTTCTCGTTTTCATCCAGCAAACCGTAACGCCTTAGAAAACGCTCCAGAAGTTTAGGTATGTCTTCCTTGCGTTCGCGCAAAGGAGGAATATTGAAGGTGAAACCATCGAGACGATGATACAGATCGCGGCGGAATCTTCCTTCTTCAACCATCCGTTTCAAATCACAGTTAGTTGCCGTAATCAAAGCAAAATCAACAGCGATTTCCTTTGTTGAACCAAGCGGACGGAACCGTTTTTCCTCTATTACAGTTAATAAGCGCATCTGCAAGGTTAGTGGCATTTCGCCGATTTCATCGAGGAATAATGTCCCGCCATTGGCGGAAATCAGAATGCCCTGAAACTTCTCGAACGCGTCCGTATATGCGCCTTTGGCGTGGCCAAACAGCTCCGACTCCAAAAGCGATTCGGGGACATTGGTGATATTGATAGACACGAAAGGCCCCTCTGGTCTGGATACCGAGTGGAAATGCTTGGCGAGAATGCCTTTCCCTACGCCGGTTTCGCCGGTAAGTAGGACTGGCAAATCACACCCACGAATCATTTCCAATTGAGAGACTATCCGGCGCATTTCTGCGCTTGCAACAACCAGATCCGGATTCTCATACCGAACGGAAGATTTCGGACTTGAACGCCTGGACGCCGTGGAAGCGCCCCGGACTTCAGAAGTAAATCCGGGCAATTTCTCAACTTTCCGCTCAATTCGCTCTCGCGAAATTACATCGCCGCGTCGCGCGAATTTCTCCTGCGCTCTGAATAAATAAGCCAGAGATTTATGCGGACTGAATAGTTCACAACTCCCGGCCCATTCCAAAGCAACCGCCAATTCGAATTGCGCGCCTGACTCATCAAGTATCTCAAGAGATCTCTCAATTTTACTAATCGCCTCGTCGGGTCGATTCAACCCGGCCAGGGCTTGAGCCTGCACACGACAGAGAGCGCCCAGATCAATCTTCTCATCGAGCTTCTCGAAGATCAGCTCCGAACTTCTGGCATGACGTAAAGCGCGGCGGAAGTCTTTTTCCTCTATGGCAAGCTCCGCAAGTTGGCGCCGGGCCCGACCAGCCAGATCGCTTCCTTGGGCGCGACGCTCGGCCAATCGGAACGCATGAGTGAGTGATTCACGAGCGGAGTCGAATTCACCCCGACGCGTCTTTAGTTCACCTTCATACAGATGATATAATACTTCTTCGCTCAAAAGATTCAGATCATCGATTAGAACCTTGGATTTCGAAAACTCGGTGTCGGCCTCAGCAAGCGCCCCCATTCGAAGCCGCTCATAGCCCAGTGAAAGCCGCGAGCGCGCTACTTCGGTCTTGTCTCCCATTTTCTCTGAGAGATTCACATTAAGACTCAAATTCTTGAGAGCCTCACGCGATTTTCCCAGAAAAGACTGGACACGTCCCAGGTTTCCGTAAAGATACGCCAACCTGCGTGTATTGTTTTCAATTCTAGCCAGTTCAATCGCTTCAGTCAGAAGCGAAACAGCCTGTGTCATATCGGAGCGCATAAACGCCAGCTGAGCAAGCTTATTAAGCGCATCGGCTTGCCCTTCAATATGATCAGAGCGTCTGAAAATAGATTCAGCGTCGCGCAAACTCCGTTCAGCTTCATCAAGCTCACCCATGTCACGCAAAATAACTCCGAGTGTAATGTATGTTTGAGCCAGTACAGTCGTTTCTCCTAATCGAGAGAGAGAAACCTCGGCCTGACGCGCCATACGCAGGGCCTCGGGTAATTTCATAGCGCCGGAATAGACTCTAGCCGCCAGATACCAAAGTATCTCGCTTTCGCTAATTCCTTTTCCGGTTAGGTTCGCAAGATTCTCCTCAACGAAGCGTATCGCAGGCTGAAAATCGCGCGCATTGATCCAGGATTCAAGCGCTTCTCGAGCTCGCTCTAAAGAACTCAGTGTTTCATGGCCTACTTGTTTCATACGCTCACGACCCTGCCTTTCCACCAGTGTAGTTCTGGCTGGTCGTCGAGATTGAACCATCTCCTACTTGACCGGAAGTGATATTTCCGCCCCGGGCGCCAGTCTTGGAACCGTCAAGAAAGAAGAATCTAAGAAATCCGGTGTCGCCTGTAACCATTTGCCAAAGCGAATAGAACGCTCCTGCTTTGCCAAAAATGTAAACAGAGCCGGAACTGCCGTCGTCCGTGGCTCCACCGCCGGTTGAAGTACCATCTTCACCTGTAGGGCCGTCACTCCCTCCCCAGGGATGCCCTTCTCCAGTATTATCTCGGTTGTCGGCATAATCGTTGCCGCTAACCGCAAACGCGTTTGGCGCTCCCAGCGACATTATCAATGTCACCAAAGAGAACATTAAAAGAAATTTTCTGACACTCATCCCAAGACTCCTTCTTTTGTAGATGACTACAGCGCTTATGTTTCCTATTTGTTATTCAATTCATCAACTATTTGTGAATCATTTCTTCGCATAACCTGTAGCTCTCGCGGTCCGAACAAATCGCTCGCGAGAGTTCGATGCGCTCACCGGGAGTGGACGCTTACAAATAATTTTCGGGGCGCTAAATCGATAGACGCCCGATAGGGAGAGAGCGATAGAGCGCCCGCCGATTATGCCAAAAATCTGATTGACCGACGTCTTACGTATCGCTATAGTATATCCTAGCCAGGTTCATCTGTCAAGAAGTTTCTGAGAGTCTTTCAGTTTAACTCGTTGTGCTTATGCGTCTTACGCGGTAGCACGACCACCCGGAGCTGAAACTATGAAATTTCAATTTATTATGTAACTTCTTACGGACTTTTCGGTATAAGTAATCAAGGACGCCGCAAGTCCTCATTAGAATATCATGGATATTATCTATCAATTGGGAGCATTGGCCTTCGCCACCCGCTTAAAACGACTCAGCGATCGTCTCTCAAGAGACGTTTCACAAGTTTATAGCGAATTGGAAGTGGATTTTGAGGCTCGCTGGTTCACAATTCTCTACGCTCTTTCAAAGAAGGAGAATATGTCAATAACCGGCCTCGCTGAAGCCCTCGGATTGACTCATCCCGCTGTAAATCAAATAGCGGCGGAAATGACAGCCCGCGGATTGCTTGTGTCAAATAAAGACAAACTCGACGAACGAAAACGACTCTTGAGTCTTAGCGCTGAAGGTAAGAAAACTCTTCGCATCCTAAAACCAATTTGGAAAGAAATTGAGCAGGCCACGGGTGAACTCCTGGGAGAAGCCAACGGTAATCTTCTGCTAGCGCTGAAAGAAATTGAAGAAGCGCTCAACCGCAAAGAAATGTACGCCCGGCTGGCCGAGAGACTGAATCTAAGAGACAGTCCAGTGGATATAGTCGAATACCGTCCTTCATACAAAAAGTTTTTCAAGTCGCTGAATTACGAATGGTTAACAAAATACTTCTCAGTAGAACCTTATGACGAGAAAATTCTTTCTGATCCTAACGGAAAAATTATCAGACCCGGCGGCGCGGCTCTTTTCGCTCGTCAACAAGACAAAATTGTTGGTGTTTGCGCGTTGATAAAACATTCCTCAGAATTATTTGAATTGGCAAAAATGGCTGTAACCGAAAACTCTCAGGGAAAGGGAATTGGCCGAAAGTTAGCGCTAGCCATAATTGAAAAGGCGAGCAGTCTCGGGGGGAAGCGGCTTTTTTTGGAAACGAGTCCGAAATTAACGGCCGCGATCGCGCTTTATGAGTCTCTTGGATTCTCTCATTCTGAGAGATCGCCTGTAAAATCCGCCCAATTTGAAAGATGCTCAGTTTCGATGATACTAACTCTTTAGATAATATTTTTCCAGATACACTTTGTAAATAGTCTCACACCATAACTAATCAATAACAAAGGAACGACAAATTATGACTGAACTCACAAAACCCAAGACCTTTAAATTATACTTCTTGGTTGTACTCCCTCTTGTAATTTTCGCGCACTTAAGCTTCGTTTCCGCGCAGACTCCAAAAATAGACAAAAATCCGTCAATCAGCGCTTCTCAAATGGCGGAAATTATAGATAGCATAATCCCTTCAATAGATTCGGTCTACATTTTCCCCGATGTCGCCAAGAAAATGATCAAACTTGTGCGAAAGAATCTAAGGAAAGGTAAATATAAAGATATTAAGACGCTTACCCAGTTCACTCACAGGCTCACTGAAGATCTCCAATCGATTAGTAAAGACAAACATCTCAGTTTGCATCCGGGTTCAAGGCAATTGGGAATAATGATGGATGACAATAAAAACGATGATGAGCGCCGAAAGGAATTCATCGCCGAACAAGCCACGAGAAACTTTGGTTTCGCAAAACTTGAGAGGCTGGACGGAAACATAGGGTATCTTGATCTGCGCGCATTCAGCGAAGCATCATACGCCGGCGCCACAGCGATTGCGGCAATGAACTTTTTGGCAAACTCTTCTGCGCTTATTATTGATCTGCGCAAAAACGGAGGCGGTTCGCCCAGTATGATTCAATTGATTTCGAGCTATTTTTTTGATGAGCGAAAACATCTAAACAGTTTCTACATTCGCAAGACCGACGAAATCGAGCAATACTGGACCCAGAGCCAGGTTGTTGGTCCGCGCATGAGCGATATGCCCATCTATATTCTAACAAGCTCGCGCACATTCTCGGCGGCGGAGCGCACCCGGTCGAGAGGCGTAACTTTGATATCAGTGGAGGATTAATAGTTGATATGAGCTTACCTTATGGACGCGCGATTAATCCCATAAGTGGAACAAACTGGGAAGGTGTTGGCGTAGAGCCGGATATTTCGGTTCCGGCGAATGATGCGCTTGATGTCGCTCATATGGAAGCGCTAAAGGGCTTGCTGGAAAATGAAACAGACAAGCGCAAACTTTTTACTCTCGAATGGGGAATAGCAGGTATCAACGCCCGTATCAATCCGGTAGATTTAAGCGTTGAAGAAAAAACACGTTTTGAAGGAATTTACGGACCACGCAAAGTCTGGTTCGAAAATAGCGTTTATCACTATCAGCGCGGCGATGGTCCGACGTTCGATTTGACGTACATGGGCGACAATCGATTCATGATTGAAGACCTGGATTATTTCAGGATTCAGTTTTCTGATATCAAAAATGGCAAAGCCAACAAACTGAACGGACAATATGCGCAAGGCCGGGTCGACAATAACGCAAGAACTGATTCGTATGTTAAGAAATAGTTTGGATCGACACTTGGAAGTTTAGCTATTTTTTGCGCACAACCGCTCGGCTAGCAAATGCAGGAAAAGGCCAACGTCGGTAACGACACCGATTGTTTGATGGGAGCCGCGGTCTTTGAGCTTGGTGACAACCGCGGGGTTGATGTCAACGCATACAGTCAGAACTCGCGCGGGAATCATATTGCCCACCGCTATTGAATGCAACATGCTCGATAGCATGAGGCAAACATCAGCGCCTTCAAGAATCTTGAAATAAGCGTCCTGGGCTTCATTCATGTCTGTAATTGCTTCAGGGATCGGACCGTCATCGCGAATTGAGCCAGCCAGAACATAGGGAATTCCCGTCTTAATAACAGAGTACATCACACCCGAAGTTAATGCGCCTTCTTCAATAAGATTTTTGATCGACCCGGCTCGGCAGATTTCATTTATGGCGCGCAGATGATGACTGTGGCCGCCTTCAACTGGTTCGCCAGTTTTGATATTTATGCCGAGCGACGTTCCGTACAGTTGGCTTTCAATATCGTGCACAGCCAGCGCGTTCCCGGAAAGAAGGCCGCTTATAAATCCTCCCGCAACTAATGCGGAAAACGCCTCACCCCCGCCCGTATGCGCCACCACAGGTCCGGCCACTGCGATCACTTTCTTGTCGCGCTTGCCAATTACTTCGGCTACGCGGTCCACGACAGTTCTGACAACTCGTTCAGAGGAAACATCGCTGACCATAAATCCAAATTCACTGCGATCACGCTCAATAAATTCCGGGGCTACTTTGATTCCGTCCAGGCCAACAACAATCTGATCGCCTTTCCTCAAATCACGAAGCTTTACACAGAATGCGCGAGCCTTGTCGCTGTTATCACGAATCACAACAACACCGTCCATGCGCATATTTTCTACCTGTAGAAGAGAGCCGTTGTGATCCACACTGGTGCTGTGGTTGGTTGTACTGTAGAAATTTCGCGGGGCTACTCCTCTTACGGACGCTTTTTCGAGATTTACGCCTGAGTCGCTAATAATTTCAACACCGAGGTCGGTAAGATGGCGCGCAATACGTTCCGACGCTTTTTCATCGTCGACTGTATAAGCGGCCTCCAGAGTTGAGGGATCATCATTGGTACGACCAATATCAAACTGTGCGATTTCGAATGAACCGCCCTCGCGCACAATAGCGTCAAGTATTTTCTTCATAATACCCGAATCAACCAAATGTCCTCGAGCGCAAAACAATTTTCGCAGAGGAGGGCCTGGTCCATCGGATTTGGCGTTATCAGCCGATAGAGCTCTGGCTGAATCGTTTGGTCTCTCCGAATTCATCTTCTATTATCTTGCTTTATTACAGGACCCTTTATTAGCGCGATGTTGAGTCAGCGCCGGAATTTTGTTGTGACGCTTTGTAATATTCCAGTCCCTGCTTGATGAAATCTTTCATAACTTCGATTTTTTCAGGGTAATCGCGTCTGATAATCTCAAGCTGCTTGTTAGCGGAGGCTTCATCGCCCTGAAAAGCATAAGCCCATCCCAGACCTATGCGGGAGTTTACATAGTTCGAATTGCGGTCAAGATTTTTTTGGAAAACCCTGACCGCATGCTCAAATGCGGATGTTTGGACGTAGAGTATCCCCAATCTGTTGCGAATCTCGAGGCTGTCGGGAGCGAGCGCTAACGCTTTGGAAAATTCTTCTTCCGCGGCCCAGAAATTACCTGTGCCTTCTTCCGCAAGAGCGAGGTGATAATAAAGCGACGCCGACTTGTAATTATTCTCGACCGCAAGATGATAGTTGATTATGGCGCTTTGCGGATCACCAAGGCCCGAGAACGCGTTGCCCAGCAAATACCGTAGCTCTCCATGATTGGGCTGAAGTTCAATTGCCTTGCCTAGTGTCAAGAGCGCGTCGTTGAATTTTCCCTGTGTAATCAATTCACCGCTTATATTTCTATTGTAGTCATAATTTTCCGGGTCAAGCGCAATAGCCTTGCGATAGGAGTCAACCGATTTCTCTGGCATTTTGAGGTAAGAATAAGTCAGTCCCAGGCTATTATAGATTTGGGCGTCGGCGACTTTGGCAGTAACAGCAATTTCCAGATATTTTCTACTTTTCACATATTTCCCTCTCATTGAGTGCGCCAGCCCGAGGTTCTTTAGCGCGTTGCGATTGATACTGTCGAGCTCCAGAGCCGCCATAAAGTAGTATTCCGCTTTGGTGTAAAGCTTAGCTTGAATATAAGCGCCACCATCTTTCAGGAGCGCTGTTAAAGAATCCGCAGGAGACAACGGATTCCTCGCAAAAGTCCCTTCTGTGGCAAGAAAAAGAATGAAAACCGCTAATGTAATACTCAAGAAGATATGAGAAATTCTGTTTTGAAAGGACGCAGACATTGGAGCACTATTCATAGGAAACTCACTATTGGATATTCTGTATTGAAAACTCTGCCTTGAAAACTCCGCATTGAAAACTCAGTATTGGAAATTCTTATTTATTGAAACTCTCTCTGGCTATCCCTGGAGCGGGTCCATCGGGACCCTATTGCTGGCTTTATCGGTTATACCAGATCAGCCCTTCACTAGACCCAAGTAATTCAGATTTGAATGGAAATGCCTAAAAAAAGCGGATCAAGCGACTGAGTTCGGATGGCTACTTAAAACTCCCCGTGACGTCACTTCCCCAGGGACATTACTTCCCATTTACGAGCGCATAGGTGAGATACTCGAGCTCCATGGTCATATCCTCAGTGCGAATATGTATATTCTCCGGAGTCTTGATATTCACGGGTGCGAATGAAAGTATTGCCCTGACTCCGGAAGAAACCACAATATCGGCTATTTCCTGAGCTACTTTGGCTGGAACAGCCAGAATGACTATTTCTATCGCTTGCTTTGCTATATCGTTTTGTAAATTTCTGACAT
>JACZUZ010000382.1 GCA_022572905.1 Candidatus Zixiibacteriota bacterium
GATTCTTGTTCAGGGCGGATTCTCGCTGTTCCTTACTAAACTGTTCGTTATCTTCAAAAATAGCCTCTCCTCATTTTCGCAATCGGGTGAGGATTATCTTTTGTCGAAACCTTTCCGGTTAAATTCAGTTCTCAATCCAGTGGTACAAGTGATGTAACTTGGTTTTACCATATGGCCCGCTTGCGATAACGTGACGCGCACTCGAGTCATCATTCTAATTATCGGCGTTACTTGATTCTCCCATAGGGAGTTTATAGGGCAAATTTGGAACAATCGCCAGGAGTGGTGTCACAAGAGTTACTACAAGGTGAAAATTATTTCGTATTTTGAAACAGCCGCGTTTGAGAGTTGTTCAAATTTTAACTTAATTGTTCTCTCAACTGTAAGGCGCCTATTTTTAGCACAGAGTCATGAAGTATGGTAGCGCTATGATCGACAGTATGTTTTTTGAACTCCCGGTATTGTAAGAAGAGTGTCGCAGGACTGTCACCGGAAGCTAACAAGACTGCGCGAAGGACGGTTATTAATGATTACGACAAAGAGGCGCGCCCGTTTACAGGGATAGCCTGTGGGGAATCATGCGTTTTGATATTGCAATCTGAAAATTGACGCCATTATTCAGGAATGGACCAGATTTCTGCAAAGCCCTTGAGCCGTAATTTCCGAGTCAGTATTTCCCCCGGATTTATTTCATTGTTTTTCTTGTTGCCTTCACTCTTGACGCTGATAGGGGGGACAGTTGCGGCTGATACAGCCGCAGACTCTGAGACGGCGGGCGCCATATATGATTCGTCCTGGGCGTTTGTGGCTATTTTACCTGATGGATACTATTTCGCGCCATCTCCACGCTGGTACAAATTGATTGACTCATCTCTCAAGGTGGCCACAATTCGCGCCAATTCGTATCTCGGCGGAATTCAGAGGATAGAATACAGCGTCTATCTGGTGGAATCAGCGAGTAGGTTCGACAGTCTGGTCGGCGAAGGATTCCCGCATTGGGGAGCGGCTGTGGCAATTCCGTCAAAGCATCTAATTATAATCAAAGCTCCCGAACTGACGACTTTCGACAGATCTCCCGGCGCTCTGGCGGCGCATGAGTTTGCGCATCTTTCACTGTCGCACATTATCGGACGGCCCCCGCCGCGGTGGTTGGATGAGGGGTTTGCAATGTATGTCGCTGACGAAGGGCAATTCGTCTCTGTTTCGGATTTGGCCTTGGCGACTCTTTTCGGGAGCATGATCGATCTTGAGGAAATTGACAAGATCAATAGCTTTGACCAGAAAAGAGCGCAACTGGGATATTCTGAAAGCTATCTGGCGTTTCAACACTTGTTTGAATATTATGGTCCGGAGGCCGTTCGGGAGCTTTGCCTTTCTCTTCGCGGCGGCGCGACAATAGACGAAGCTCTTATGATCGCGACCGGCGCCGATTTGCAAGGTTTTCAAGATGAGGTCTTTGAAGTAATTAAAATGAGATATGGAATTGTGACAGTGTTGATTGATTCGACTCTTTTCTGGGGACTGCTAGCGCTTTTAATTCCGCTGGGATATTTCCTTAATAGAATGCGCCGCAAGAAAAGATATGAGAAATGGGAGCGCGACGAAGCTCTGAGTTCAACTGATTTTGATTACGGCGACCCTCGCTATCCGGAAAAGACCGACGATGAAGATCACCCATGGAATTGAATACGCCCTGGTTCGCGCGCTCGCGTATGTGGTCCAGCGTTTAGATGACGAAGAGGCCGACTGGTTTGGGGCTCGTCTCGGGCGTCTGGGGTACTATCTGGCGAAATCCCGCGTAATTGTCGCGCAGAAGAATCTTGAGGCCGCTTTCGGCGCCGAAATGAATGAGTCCCGACGAATTGAAGTGTCGCGACTTGTGTTTGAAAATATTGGACGCACACTTACGGAGATCGCTCGATTTCCTCTCTACACTCCGGAGAAAATTCGCTCGTCAATGAAACTTGAGGGCGTGAATTATATTGAGGAAGCGGCCGCTCACGGCAAGGGCATAATGGTCGTGTGTCCGCATTTTGGTAACTGGGAATTGATCGGGGCCTGGATGCCTGCGCACGGATATGTGATGTCTTTTCTGGTGGGGCGTCAGTCAAACAAATTCATAGATGGACTGATGAATTATTGGCGCCGTTGTGTCGGTGTTGGTGTGATTGAGGGAGGTTCGTCTGTGCGGCCAATTCTTGCTGCGCTCAGAAGAGGAGAATCAATCGGGATTGTGCCAGATCAACACTCGGCCATCGGTCACGTTCGCGCGAAATTTTTTGGACGCGAAATAGCCGCGCACAAGGGACCCGCTCTATTCGCCTATCGCACTGGCGCTGCGATTATCCCCGCTTACGCAGTAAGATTCGGTCCGGCTGATCATCGCGGATGGGCGTTTGAGCCGATTTATGCGGACAAAACAAAATCCGAGGAATCTGAAGTGTTGAGAATTACTCAGGAGATTCTCGATATCTTTGAGAAGGGCATTCGTCGCTATCCCGAAATGTGGCTATGGACGCATAAACGCTGGAAGCCGCTTGATCCGGTTTCGGCGTCGGCGCCTGAGATATCGAACCAAAGCTGAATTAGGGTAGTAAAAGGAATTGATTTTGTTGCGCCTCTGCTTTCGCGTTGAATAGTTCTATAGCGATACATTATGCCGAAACTAATTGTAAGAGCGCCGAACCATCTGGGCGACTGTATTATGGCTCTGCCCGCGATTAGCGCTTTGCGAGAACTGTTTCAGGAATCGCAAATCAATGTTATTGCTCCGGACTTTGTCTCCGGTATTTACAAAAACCACATCTCAATTGACAATGTAATTTCTCTCCCGGACA
>JACZUZ010000383.1 GCA_022572905.1 Candidatus Zixiibacteriota bacterium
ATTTTCGAATTTTCTTTCCGGCGGAATGTCCTAACTTCCCCCTAACAAGAGCATTCACAATTCGGCGACCCAGATTCATCGACTTTCCTATCGTAAGCAAATGTAACCGCCTTCTCTTTCGAGCTTCGTACACTCCGGACTCGCCGAATGGAAGCAAATCGCGATTCCGCACCGCCAATTTCTCGATTTGCTTCCATGTGTGCCATCGCGACCAACGAAGTTTGATCGTACCTAAGGTAATTCTTGTTCTGCGTGACTTCATATAGCCGAAACTCCTTTGGTTTCAAAACGGAAGGGGTGGGAATCGAACCCACCGGAGTCGACATAATCTCCTCCCACACGGCTTTGAAGGCCGGGAGGGCCACCAGACCCCATCCTCTTCCGGGAGCAAGGTACAACCGGAAATTGATCAGATCAAATCAGACACAATTACCACTGATGCCGACTATCAAAACGATGACTAAAAAGACAACGACCAACAAAAAAGAGCGGCCTCGAAAAGCCGCTCCTGGTAATTTCCAGCGATAACAAATTCCAGCGAAAATCAACGACTCGATCAATTGTAAGAGAACTTAGGCTGCCATCCTCGGGCGCCTTCGGGCAGCAAGTCCAGAAAACTCCAGACACTGCAGAAATCATCGCCGGGGCCAAAACTTGTATGCGCCACGCGAGTGATCTTGCCATTATCATCCTTACGGAACGACGACACGCCCGGTTGGGGATCTCCTTTGTCGCTTGCGAAGCCCATGTCTTTGGAGAATGTCGTTCCATGCGCCGAGAGATATTTGAATGTCCAGCCGCGATCTTTGGTGAACTCTTTCATAACATCCGGAGGATCAAATGAGATCAGCGCGAAACCGACACGATCTTCCATATGCCCTGTGATGCCAATAAATCCGTCGGCCCAGAGCGTACAGAATGAACAGCGTTTGCCCATATTATGAATGAGAATTAGCTCGTCCTTTTCGCCGAATAATTCCGCGAGTGTCTCTTTTGATCCGTCGGCTGAAGTAAATGTGTATTCCTTCACTTCTTCTGGGGGCGCCTGACGGCGAAGCTCGGTTAGCTCTTTCTTTTTTTCGAGCATCTCTTTTTCCATCGCCGCAATGCGTGCGGTTACATCCTGTGCCGAAACTGTTGTCATAATTCGACCCTCCTAATAATTTTCAAGTTCAATAATTCCATCTACGCAAATTCGCGCCTGTACATTCGCATACACGGCTAAACGCGAAGTTTTCCCACAGGAGATAATTTAGATAGATCGCACCGGCATCGCAAGTGGATCGTCGATCAAGATGTTCTCTTTGATTGTGAACGCCTCGGCGTATTGTACACCAACGAAGCGCCCATAATAGCGCTGTGTGTGTTCCATTAACTCAAGTATATGAATACCCGGCGCGAACACTTCCCTGGAGCGCTCTTCCTGCGCGAACTGGCTTTCATAGCAGGAAACAGCTTTGTCTTTGCGCTCCTTTTGTTCGCCGATATCCACATAGAAACTGTGTTTGATATCGCGAAATGACGAGGCATAGATAATTTTGCGCGGACGGTGGGAATCACCGTTGAGCTCTTTTATTTTCTTCAGCCCTGCCAGAAAGCAGGCGTCGAAACCCAGTTTATGCGTGGTAAGATGATCCGGATGGCGCTGGTCCCAGTGTGGGAGAATTACTAATTCAGGCTTGGTGTCGCGAATGACCTGTGCGATTTTGAGTTTGCTCGGGCGATCGTATTCTATCGCGGAGTCGGGGAAGCGCAGATTACTCCTGTATTACAAACCCATGACTTCCGCGGCGGCGCTGGCTTCGCGTTCGCGATCTTCTTCATCGCCAAGCGTACCCATTTCGCCCTGAGTCAAATCAAGCGCTCCGGTCTTATGGCTCTTGTCGTGAAGCTTTATCATCAGCCCACCGCAGGTGATTTCTATATCATCGCGGTGAGCGGCAATTGCGAGACAGTCCAGCTTAACCGGACTTTCACTTACAGAACTCGACATTTACTCTCCTTCGAGTATTCTCTCGTAATATTTTTCATACTGGGTAACAATTTTTTCGTCAGAGAAGCGAGACTCGACACTCTTTCTCGCATCTTCGCTCAATTTTTTTAGCTTTGCTGGATTTTTGAGAATTTCTATTGCAGATTTGGCCATTGATGTTGTGTCGCCTACCGTATGAAGCGCGCCGGTAACACCATCCTCTACTACTTCGCTGATACCGGAACCGGCGGAGCCAATAACCGGAGCGCCGCAGGCCATTGCCTCAAGCGCGGCCAGACCAAACGATTCTTCCTGTGATGGCAGGAGAAATAAATCCACGCAGGGCAAAATTGTTTCAACGCTGATTTGATTACCAAGGAATATGGTGTCCTTGTCTAAATTCTTGCGGACAACAAGACGCCGGGCCAGAGTTGTGTCGGGACCCTCACCAACTAGAAGGAGTTTTGCGGGCATTTCTCTGCGCACTTTTTCAAATATATCTATGACATCCGCGATTCGCTTTACCGGTCGAAAGTTTGAAACATGCGCAAGGAGAAATTCACCATCTTTTGCAAACTGTGATTTCAAACAAACATCACGGTTAGGACTGAACCGCTGAGTGTCGAAAAAGTTATGGATCACTTCAATCGGTTTGGTGATTCCAAATTCGCGAACTGTTTCCTCCGCCAGGTAATTCGAGACTGCGGTGACGCCGTCTGATTCATTTATTGAAAATATAGTTATGTCCCGAAACGACGGGTCAGCGCCAACTAGAGTTATATCCGTGCCGTGCAATGTGGTAATAATTTTTGGCGGCGTCCTGTCCTTGGAAACGATTTGTTTGGCGAGATATGCCGAAG
>JACZUZ010000384.1 GCA_022572905.1 Candidatus Zixiibacteriota bacterium
AGGCGGAGAAACCGAGTGGTATACCTCCGGATTCTCGGGCACGTCGTCGGCGTCCCCGATAGTGACAGGCGCTGTTGCCTGCTTGCAAAGCATTTACAAAACCAATTACGGGTCGGTCTTGACTGCTGACGAAATTCGAACAATCATGACCAACACCGGCTCTCCCCAACAGGCAAATACCACTCAGCATATTGGCCCGCGCCCCGATCTCTTCGAAGCGTTTAATGAAATCCTGGGCGCTGTTTTTAGCGCGGACATATCGTTCGGCAATGTGCCCCTACCGATTCAGTTCACAGGAATGTCGGCAAAAACTGTAACCAGTTGGCTCTGGGACTTTGGAGATAGCTCGTCTTCAACCGAGCAATCACCGGCTCATACATACACATCGCCCGGCGTTTTCTCAGTTACTCTTGCTGTCGAGACCACAGAAGGAGATTTCGAGACTATTCGTAATGAGTTCATCGTTGCCCTGGCCGATACTGTAGTCGCGCCGGAAGTCGAAGGCGGAAGTGGTAGTTTCGCAAGAGCGGACATTTATGTTCGCAACACGCTACCCCTTCGAAGAATTATTATTCCGATCGAGTGGAGCGGACCATTGGGGCTTTTCCCGGATTCAGTTGTCACTACAGGTCTGCGCACGGAGTATTTTGAGATTCATGGCTGGATTAATTTTAATCCATTCACAAACCAGGGAGTCTATGAGCTGGTTTCCTCAATCTCGGGAACATCCCCGGATCTGCCCGCGGACACAGGCGCAGTCATGAGCGTCTACTTCAGCATACCGGGAGGAGCTTCCGGCGGCCCCAACAACATCACAATATTGCCTTCATATAGCGGAAGATCGCTACAATTCATAGCCAGAAGGCAGGGCGATGACGTTCCCTATGCTCCTCTCTTCAAGAGCGGATCTGTAAGCATTTGCGCGAAGGCAGGAGATGCTGATGGCAGTGACGAATTGGATATCTCCGACGCTACCTTCATAGTTCGTTATATTTTCCAGGACGGAGTTGCCCCGGACCCTGTAAGATCAGCGGACGCAAATTGCGACGCCTCGGTTGATATATCGGACGCGATAGCGTTGATAAAATTTATCTTCGCTGAGGGTCCAGCCCCCTGTCCCTGCGCGCCCACACCGTAGCAGAGGCCAGCGATAAATGGAAATTGGATTCACGATTGATTGAGAAATCCAAAAAAGTTCGTTCAGGAGGGAGCAAAACATACTAATTGCTGTTGAAGTATCTGTCTGAATGGTCGCAATTTAGGGCGCTTGCGGCCATTGAAGAACTGTTGTACCTTGGGCTGAAGCTGGGCGAGATACCCAGGATGGGGTGTCTAAAGGAAAGAACGCCACTGACCGGGTCGCCCGGGTCGCCGCCTCATTACCATCCTCACCTTCGCGCCTGGGGCGCAAATAACGAATAAATTTTTCAACTCTTAGGATAGCGGAGCTGTATGAACAAGTCAGCATTTTCAAAACTAATCTTAACCGCCCTAATCATCGCTTTCTTCCTTCCCAATATGTCATTCTCTCGAGCGCTCTTTAATCGAGACGAAATGGCGCAACAAGAATACGCGGCGAAATTGCAGGTCGCAGGAGAGCCGTTTGTCGAGATTCGTGTTCACAGAATCGGCAGAATCGGATTGCTTGTTAGTAACCAAGGTCAATTCGGGAACGGATTCTTTCAGGGCATCGAAGATCCCAGGACAGGCGAACCCGCGCCGTCCTGCGAATACCCGATATTCTCCGGTATCGAATACCTGTTCGCCGGATCGTTCTGGGTCGGCGCCATTGTGGGAAGAGATACGCTCGTGAGTGTCGGAGTGGACGGTTGGTTTACCATAAAGGAATTCTGGCCCCCGGACTCCGCCGCCGCCGACCGTAACGGCGAATTGATGACGTGTCGTAGCATCAATGCTGGCTCGGAATTCTTTAGCCCCCTGGCAAAATCTGAGCTCGATGTAACTTGCGTGTACTATGACACGCTTGTCGATGGGGTTGTTCAGGACGCTCGCGATGGCAGACCACATAGGCCATTAAATATCAGAGTTCGGCAAACATCATACTCCTGGAGTTACGAATACGCTGACGACTTTGTGTTATTCGATTACGAAATTACAAACATCGACCCGGTTCGCACTCTGGAAAAGGTTTACATGGGAATTTATGTCGATGGTGATGTTCTCCATTCAAATGCAATGGGTTTCCAGGACGACGTCACCGGTTTCCGGCTTGATGTCCCCGCCCTCTCTTTAGTGCCAACTACATGCGATTTTCGGGACACAATCAACCTGGCCTGGCTGGCTGACAATAACGGATTTGATGAGGGAGACGATCCCCGCGATTATGGTGTAACAGACCCTATTGGTGTAACTGGCACAAGGGTGATCAGGACACCCGCCAAAGACACTCTCGATATCTCATTTAACTGGTGGATTTCAAACACCTCCCCGCCGCTTGACTGGGGTCCGCGTCTCAAAAAGGATTTCCGCGATTTAGGTGGATTCCTGGGAACACCCGAAGGAGACAGGAACAAGTATCACTTTCTTTCGAATAATGAATTTGACTACGATCAGCTCTTCAGCTGTATAAACCATGAAGATGAGGGATGGCTTCCACCGGACAACCTTCTGGCAGGTGATTTCGCAAACGGTTTTGACACCAGATATTTGTTGTCATTTGGTCCGTTCATCATTTTCCCGGGCGAAACTCTTCCGCTTACATTCGCTTATGTAGGCGGTGACAAGTTCCACATAACAAGTGGAAACAACTGGAGAGCATTTGATCGTGACTGCCTTCAAGCGCAAACGTACTATGACTTGCTCAGTT